>CAIJYR010000154.1 GCA_903824965.1 uncultured Thiotrichales bacterium | reverse complement strand
GAGCGTCATACGTTTGCCTTAGAATCATAGCATCCTGTGGACAATGCTCCATCACATCAAGAAGAAATGCAATATCCCATTCATTTTTCCAATGCAGGTTCATCAAGTCGACTTGATATAATTTAACTTCCTGAGGAAGTATCTTTCTTGCTTCTACAAGAGCAACAGCAGAAGAGTCGCCTAGTGCAAGATCTTTACAGTGCGACGGATGGTTATCAAGCAAGAATCTTACCCAGCCACCCACTCCTCCCCCTAAATCAATGCAACGTTGACTCGCATGAGATACATGACGTTTCAATACAGACAGCAGAAACTGATGCCTACCAATGTACCAGAAATGTTTCTCTTGCATCTCCAGGAGCGTTTTAAAACCTGACTCTTGATATTCGTCATTTCTATGATGGACAGGCGTTTCTGGCCGATAAATCCCAAGATGATCGAGTGTATATTGCATACTTATTTTTTCTCACGGTGGAGGCTGTGATCGCCTAGGTAGCTTGGGATGTGTACACTAAGGTACCCGTTTCCACAGGTACTGCTCTCATAAGACCTAGGAGTGTTTATGGGTATTCTGCTTACCGATCTGCTGAAGGGTATTCTACCGCTGCCCGATGGATTGCCCGCTGGATTGCCTAGGGGATTCGATCAATCGATTGAGGGGCTTGCACTCGACAGCCGTTTGGTGCGCCCAGGGGATCTGTTCTTCGCCTGTGCGGGCAGCCATACCCACGGTCTGCAATTCGTCGAGGAGGCTCTTCATCGGGGAGCGGTCGCTGTCCTCCTGGAAGGAAGCACCGAACAGAGTCTACGCGGGACAGTCCCGATCCTCGGTCTGCCCACCCTCGCGGATACTCTGGGGATCATAGCCGCTCGTTTTTATGGCCATCCTGCCCGTGCCATGACCCTCCTGGGTGTCACCGGAACCAATGGGAAAACCTCTATCACCCATCTGTTGGCACAAATCCTCGATCGATGTACCGTTGTGGGTACTTTGGGCGTGGGCTTTCTCGAACAACTCACCCCCGCCACTCATACCACACCGAACGCCATCGCGCTGCAAAAAATCTTGGCCGATTTCGTCCGTCAAGAGGTACGTGCAGTGGCCATGGAAGTCTCCTCTCATGCCCTTGATCAAGGCAGGGCCGTGGGCGTTGCCTTTACGGTGGCACTCTTTACCAATTTAACCCGCGACCATTTGGACTACCATGGGAACATGGAGAGCTATGGTCGGGCCAAGGCACGTCTGTTTCACAGCCCAGGGTTGCGGTACGCCGTTATCAACACCGATGATGAGTTCGGTCAAGCACTGTTGCGGGAGTTGCCGGAGAGCGTCGTGGGCATTGGGTACGGTTTCTCGCCCGATGGGTCGGAGCGGCAGGTGGTGGGGCACGATCTCTCCCTCTCGGCAGAGGGAATCCGTATGCAGGTCTGTACTCCGTGGGGCAGCGGTACCTTGGAAAGTTCCTTGCTGGGTCGGTTCAACGCATTGAATCTGCTGGCGGTATTGGCAACGCTGGGGGGGTTGGGGTGGACGCTGGAAGCGGCCTTGGCTGCCCTATCGCGGGTGCACGCCATCTCTGGCAGAATGGAGACCTTGGGGGGCGGCTCCACGTACCCGTTGGTCGTGGTGGACTACGCCCATACACCCGATGCGTTGGAACAGGTGCTCATCACCCTGCGTCCATTGACCAAGGGCCGCTTGTGGTGTGTCTTTGGTTGTGGCGGGGAACGCGATCGCGGCAAACGTCCGCTGATGGGATCGGTGGTGGAACGTTTGGCAGATGTCGTCGTCATCACCAACGACAATCCACGCACGGAAGAACCTGCGGACGTTGTCAACGCCATTGTGGGCGGTCTATGCCATCCTGAACGAGCGCAGGTCATTCTGGATCGTGCGGAGGCCATCCGGTACGCGATTGGTTCTACAACCTCAGGAGATGTCGTGCTGCTCGCGGGCAAAGGACACGAACAATATCAACAAGTACGAACGGAATACCTCCCCTTTAGTGACCGGCTTGAAGCAGAAAAAGTGCTAGGACTGATCGGTTGATTTTAGAGTAAACCCATTCCCATGATTGGGAAGGGGCTGGGGGATGGGTTGATCCTTTGAAGTTAATTTTGTAGTCGATAAGATAGACGATCGCGGTTTCTGCACCACACATATATGAGGCACATCCTATGAATGTTTATTGTCTCGGTATCGACAGAAAAAAAGGCAATTCATCGTATGAAGAACTGAAATCCCGCAAAGTGGTTGCCCAGGGATGGCCTGAGGTTGGTGATCTATCCCCACTACTTGATTTTGCGCCAGAAGGATTAGAAGAAGGAAAGAAAAATTTTTAAGAATAATTAAAGAAATTATTGATGAATGCAATTCTCACAAGGGGGGTGAAAAAGCACTGTGGAATCTCCTGATGCTTAGGCAAGGTGATCTTGTGGTTGGTGTCGATGGAACAAATGTTATGGGTATATGCAGCATTACAAAAAACGGTTTGGACAGTTACCAATATCAGGATAGCTTTAACTACGCTCAAACAAGCAGTTACCCTGTGGAATGGATTGATTGGAAGCAATGCTCGCAATACTCGCCGGACTTTACACTACGCACATCAAAAAAAGGCTTCATAGGTGCTCCTCATATTAGAAAGAAGAAAGAAGAGGTTATAAATGCGTGGAAAGCGTATCAGAAACGAGTCAACCAATAAAAACTGGATAGCAGGGCAGGTTGTGCTGCCTACGGAGAGAGAACGTTTACCGTGCTGGTTCTCGTGATGTTGACGCTCATTTTGATCTTTGCACAACGCGCTGCGAAACATAGCCACTAAACGAGGAGGCTTTATGTACCAAGATATGTTTGGTGGTTGCGAGAACAAAAAGAATCTAGCTGGAAAAGCATGGGAACATGCGGTTGCGCTAGACCTTTTGAATGCCACAAAGATAGAAGACTGTTCGATTCATTGTTTCCATTATCAACAGATGTTTGAATGTCTTTTTAAACATCTATTGGAAACAAAAAGCAAGTTTGGTGCTTATTCAAAATCTCATAAACTAAGCAAGTTGCTAGAAGAAGTAACAGAATCAACTTCTTTTAGAACAGACAAATCTAAGTATCGCATTGAATTGGCTACAGTGACAATGTGCGCAGAAGAATATAGATACAATTTCGACATTGATTGTAAGATATATCTTGATATTGTTATCAGGTGTGATGATCTATTGAAAGAATTGCTTGCGTTTGAAAAGATATAACATAAAGTATTAAAAAAACCAGAAGATCACCTCTCCCCAACCCCTCTCCTTTCTGGAGAGGGGCAAGCTGAAAGTCAAAGGATCATGCACACTGATCAAAAACCACAGCAAGCCGCTGGCATCCAAATGACGCTCTCCGAAGCCGCAGATTGTTTAGGGGGGCGTTTTGTTGGGAGCGACGTTCTGTTTCGAGGGGTCAGCAGCGACACCCGAACACTCCCAGTCGGTGCGCTTTACGTTGCCCTGTCTGGGGATCGTTTCGATGGTCACGATTTCATCACGGCCGCTCGTCATGCTGGTGCGGTTGCGGCCTTGGTGGAACACCCTGTAGAGGATCCAATCCCCCAAGTGCTGGTGGACAATGCTCGGCTTGCACTCGGGACGCTCGCGGCTGTATGGCGCAACCGATTCGCTGGCCCCCTGGTGGCAGTGACAGGCAGCAATGGCAAAACCACCGTAAAAGAGATGATACGTGCCATTCTTGCCCACAATGGCCCGACCCTGGCCACGGTGGGCAATCTCAACAACGACATTGGGGTACCCCTGACGTTGTTGCGTCTGGAACCGAGTCTGCACCGCACAGCGGTTGTGGAAATGGGTGCCAATCACCCAGGCGAGATTGCCTACCTTGCCGCGCTTGCCTGTCCAACGGTCGCATTGGTCAACAATGCCGCGCCCGCGCACCTAGAGGGTTTTGGTTCGTTGCGAGGGGTCGCAGAGGCCAAGGGAGAGATTTACGGTGCACTGCCGACAGGTGGTGTTGCCGTGATCAATGCGGATGACCCCCATGCACCGCTCTGGCACAGCTTGGCGAAGGGACACAGCGTGGTCACGTTTGGCATCAACCACCCTGCGGCTGTCTCTGCAACGATCCAGGAGGTACTGGGTGCCACACAGGGTACTCGCTTTGTACTTCAGACACCTCTTGGGGCGTGTGATTTGACGCTGGCCTTGCCAGGTCGCCACAATGTCCTGAATGCACTGGCTGCAACGGCTACGGCCATCAGTGCAGGTGCGTCCTTAGAAGCCATTCGCGCTGGCCTAACGAACGTGGACGGCGTAGCGGGTCGTTTGCGCCCGTGCCTCGGACGCAACGGTGCACAACTCATTGACGACACCTACAATGCCAATCCTGCGTCGCTGCGTGCTGCTTTGGAGGTGCTTGCAGCGGTTCCTGGAGAGCGTTGCCTGGTCTTGGGAGACATGGGCGAATTGGGGCCAGACGCAGCGACGCTACACGCGGAAGCCGGAGAGATCGCACGCGCACTGGGGATTGAAAGACTCCTGGGGTGCGGTCGTTTAAGCCAAGAAGCGGTCGATGCCTTTGGGTCTGGTGCGAACCACTATCCCGCGATAGAACCGTTGGTTGCCGCATTGGAAAAGGAATTGTGCCCAGGTTGGACGGTGTTGGTGAAGGGATCACGGAGCGCGGGTATGGATCGGGTAGTACGTCTTCTCTCTAATGGGTTGACCACCCACAAGAATCATTCATCACTTTAACGGGAAAAACATCGTGCTGCTATTGCTTGCGGAATACTTAGAAAAATATGTAGGAACCTTTCGTGTTTTCCAATATCTAACCCTACGAGCCATTTTGGGTGTACTAACGGCATTGGTCATTTCCTTTCTGATAGGGCCGTCGATGATCAGGCGTTTGTCGTTTCACAAGATTGGACAAAATGTGCGTGATGATGGCCCTGAGAGTCATTTTTCCAAGGCAGGCACCCCAACGATGGGTGGTGCGTTAATCTTGGTAGCTATTTTTTCTTCTACAGTATTGTGGGCTGATCTCCATAACCAGTATGTATGGGTGGTCTTGGCTGTCACTCTTGCTTTTGGGGCGATTGGTTGGTTGGACGATTATAAGAAATTGGTACAACATCAGTCGAAGGGACTCTCTGCACGTGCTAAGTTTTCGTTCCAGATGATTGCAGGCACGGCGGCTGCTGTTTTCTTATACACCCATGCGACACTTCCCGTTGAAACGCAGCTCATCATTCCCGTCTTTAAGAACTGGTCTATTACTTTAGGACTATTTTATATCCCACTGACGCTCTTTGTGATTGTTGGGTCAAGTAATGCTGTCAATCTTACCGATGGTCTGGATGGACTTGCCATTATGCCAACGGTGATGGTAGGGGGCGCATTGGGTATTTTCTGTTATGCCTCTGGTAATGCAGCATTCTCGACTTACCTTGGCATTCCCCATGTCACTGGTGTAGGAGAGGTAGTGGTGTTTTGTGGTGCCATTGTTGGCGCGGGGCTTGGATTTTTGTGGTTCAATGCCTACCCTGCACAGGTTTTTATGGGCGATGTCGGGGCACTAGCCCTTGGTGCGGCACTCGGCATATTAGCGGTGGTCGTTCGTCAGGAGATTGTCCTTTTTATCATGGGCGGTGTATTCGTGGCGGAGACAGTATCGGTCATTCTGCAAGTCCTTTCCTTCAAACTCACGGGTCAGCGTATTTTCCGTATGGCACCGATTCACCACCATTTTGAAAAGAAAGGATGTCCTGAACCGCGCATCATTGTGCGCTTTTGGATTATCACCTTCATCCTGGTATTAATTGGTTTATCAACATTGAAGATACGATGAAATAATGCGAAACTCCACACGTAGGCATTTTTTAATCGCTGGTGCCACGCTGATCGCGGGTGCTGTTGGCGTGCAAGCGAAACAAGAAACACCCTCTGGTGCCGCAGTGTCCGTCCCGCAAAAACGACGCAACCAGTGGGAACCCGCCAAAACCTGGGTATTTGCCGTAGGTGTGATCCAATACCCGGATGGCCAGGCGTGGCCACAAGAAGGTCGTCGGGATGTCGAATGGATCGCACAACTAAAGAGCTGTGGTGTACCTGCGGCCCAGATTCTTTATCTGCAGGACAAAGCTGCGACTCTCTCAGATACCCAAAAAGCATTCGGAACATTTCTGGCAAAGATGCCCGCAGATGCGATGCTCTGGTTTTATTTCACGGGTCACGGTACCAAGAGTACGGGGGGGACGGGTGCTTTTGTACTGTATGACAATAACTGGTCAATCCCCACGGTACTTTCAACCATTGAGCGTCGTTTTGCTGGAAAAACTGCACTGCTTTTTGCGGATTGTTGTTACTCTGGGTCATTGGGCATGGAGGCTATGCTACGTGCCGGACATGTTTCGTATGGTGTATTGACTTCTTCTCTTTCGAGCACTGTTTCCACTGGTGCATTGACATTTACCGAGTGTTTGCTAGCGGGTCTTCGTGGTGCTGTACAGATCGATACGGAGGATGATGGATTCATTGATTTTCTGGAGCTGTCACGATTTGCTGAGCGCGAAATGGCCATGAACGATGGACAGCTTTCTACTTTTGTGGCGACCAATGGGTTTGACGCACGTTTTGCGTTGGTGCCCTGCCTTGCACGGGGAAATCCACGTCTTGGTGAATACATTGAGGCCAAATCCAAGGACGGCAAGTGGTATCCTGGGCGGATCGAGCAGGTCAACAACGGTGCTTTTTGGGTGCGATGGGTAGGCTATTCTGAGAGCGAGAACGAGTGGGTTTCAGAGATGAACACCCGTACGTATATCCCTAAACAATTGGCGCTTGGTAGCAAAGTTTCTGTAGAATGGAATGGGAAATACTATCCAGCCGAGGTATTGGCGGGTCGATGGGGAATGCACCTTGTCCATTATCATGGGTACGAGGATTTTTGGGACGAGTGGGTTGCGCCCAATCGTCTGCGACCTGTGGCGTGAGCAACTGCGCTAGCGTTATAGAAACGCAGTAACGCACTCCGGACAACGCAACCCCCGCCGTGTTGTGCTGGCATGGTATTTGCGGTATCATGCTCGGCGTATTTGATGTTCGGTGCTCCCACCGTCAACGCCCCCACCTGCAAGGCGGGTGGCTCTGTAAAATTGAGCCATGGGATTACCAGCCTAAGCCACAAAGTACCGTAGCTACGTTGCAACGAAATACAAGCCTTGCCCCCCTGCTGCGCTTTCTCAACGTCAAGCACCGAGGGCGGCAGAGGCGGTGGGGTTCGGGTCGCCACGAAACGGTCTGTTGCAATACGTTGCGTTGCAACCTTGCGAGGAGATTCACACCGATCACGACTGAACGGTGTGCGTCGCCAGACCCGTAAGGGCTGACAGCCTCCAAAAACCGACACCTTTCACAGACGAACAGACGGCTACCCAAAAACCGTCTCCTTTCATCCCCGCCCCGCAGGACAGGGTTTCTCGGAGACATTGATGAAGCAGTCCCTCCAACTTAGACTTGGTCAACAGCTGACCATGACTCCGCAGTTACAGCAAGCCATCCGCTTGCTGCAACTCTCTACGTTGGAACTGCAACTGGAGATCCAGACGGCGCTCGAAACCAATCCCATGCTCGAAGAACTGACGGACAACGAGCAAGAAATGGGCGAGGAGCCCGAACGAGCACCGGAAACGAGCCACATATCCGAGGAAAGGCTCTCGTCCGGAGAGTCAGATACCGGAAGCGAAGGGGGCGAGGGTAGTGACAGTAGCGAGGCTGAACTGGATCTCAAGGGAGATACCCTCCCCAATGATCTGCCCGTCGACAGCTATTGGGAAGACTCTTACGACCTTTCTGGCGACCTTTCTGGCGACCTTTCCATGACTGGTATGAGCAACAGTCAGGATCCAGACGACGATCGAGAATACGAAGGACGATCGATGGTGGGGGAATCCCTGCGCGATCACCTGATGGAACAGATACGGCTGATCCCCTTTTCGCCCACGGATGCGCTGATTGCGGTTGCCATTGTCGATGCCATCCAGGAGGATGGCTACCTCGGCTATGGTTTAGAGGACATTCAAGCCACGGTCTCGGAGCTGGAGGTGGGGTTAGACGAGATCGAGGCCGTTTTGCACCAGGTGCAGAACTGTACCCCAGTGGGGGTCGCGGCACGGGATCTGCGAGAGTGTCTGTTGATCCAACTGCGTGTTTTGCCGACGGACACCACCTCGCGTGCGGTCGCTATGGCGCTTGTGAGCGATTACCTCGCACTCCTGGGACGCCATGATTTTACACAGCTTATACGCCGCCTTAAGATCAGCGAGGAGACCTTGCGGGAGGCTGTGAAACTCATCCAGCACCTTGACCCGCGCCCCGGCAGCCAGGTTGCCGAAAACAAGACTCAGTACGTCGTCCCAGATGTGCTCGTGTATCGGGTGCGTGGCACATGGCAAGTAGACCTGAACCTCAATACCTTTGCACGGTTACGTGTCAATCCGTACTATGCGTCTTTGGTGCGTCGTGCCGACAACAGCACCGACAACAGTTACCTGCGGAACCACTTACAAGAGGCACGTTGGTTTCTGAAGAGCCTACAGAGCCGTAACGAAACTCTCTTGAAGGTTGCGACCGCGATTGTGGAGCGCCAGCGAGCCTTCTTGGAACAGGGAGACGAGGCGATGCGCCCTCTGGTGTTGCACGATATCTCGGAAGCCTTGGGGATGCACGAGTCTACGATCTCACGAGTAACGACCCAAAAATATATGCACACCCCACGGGGCATTTACGAGTTAAAATATTTTTTCTCTAACTATTTGAACACCTCTAGTGGGGAAGAGTGCTCTTCGACGGCGATTCGGGCGTTTGTTCGGCGCTTGGTGGCGGCAGAGGAACCAGGGAAACCGCTGAGTGACAGCAAAATCGCCGATCTGCTGGGCACACAGGGCATTCAAGTAGCACGGCGTACGGTAGCCAAATACCGCGAGGCAATGTCTATTCCCCCCTCCAGCGAACGCAAGCGTTTATCCTGAAGGAATTGTATCATGACGCATTCTGTCCGGAGGAGACGGATGGCAATAACCCTTTTTTTATCACTTAACCTACCAAGGAGTCCGCGATGCAACTGACCGTGACTGGGCACCATGTCGATATCACGTCTGCCCTACGTGACTATGTCAACAGCAAACTTGAGCGTTTGGAACGTCATTTTGACAACCTCACCCACATGCATGTGGTGCTCCGCGTGGAAAAACTCCGTCATATTGTCGAGGCTGATCTCAGTCTGAACGGTGTAGCCATCTTTGCCAATGCTGAGGAGCAAGATATGTATGCCGCGATTGATTCCTTAGCGGACAAACTCGACCGTCAGATTGTGCGTCACAAAGAGAAGCTAACCGATCACCACCGCAGGGAGGTGCGTGCATAATGAAGTCGGTATACGTCGATGAGTGTGGAGATTACCGCACTCCTTAAGCCGGAGTGCATTGCAGCCGGCATGCCCGTGCCCGAGCGACGTCGAGGGCTGGGGGCAATCACGAGTTTGCTGGACAGGCGCCGCTCTGGTCTGGAGAGCAAGCGTCGTGTCCTCGGCGTGCTGGCAGACTTGTTGGCCAAGGCTGACCCTGGACTGGACAAAACCCAGATTCTCGAATGTCTGCTTACCCGGGAATGTCTAGGCGGGAGTGGTGTGGGCCAGGGGGTTGCATTTCCACACTGTAGGACAAAAAGCGGGCAACGGGTGGTTGGTGCCTTTCTCAAATTATCCCAGGGCATTGATTTTGATGCCTGCGATCATGGTGCTGTCGATCTATTCTTTGCGTTTGTGACGCCCACGCTCGTTGCCAGTGAACACATACACCTGCGTGTGCTTGCACAATTGGCACAGATGTTCAGTGACCCTGCATTGCGCGAACAACTACGCAATACAGAGGAGGTTGGTGCGATCTATGAGGCCATCACCACATGGAAAGCATCTGAATAAACACGATCCGTGTTTCGTCACGCACGGTGTATGCCAAGAGGCGATGGGCACCATGCGACTTTGGATGGCACAGCAGACAGACCCAACCCAAAGCTTGTTTGGTGCATTGTCACAACCATGAAACTCATTATTGTCAGTGGTCTTTCTGGCGCAGGGAAAAGCACGGCTTTGCATGTGCTAGAAGATTTAGGCTATTACTGCGTTGACAATTTGCCGGTGAGTTTATTGCCTGCCTTGTCACAGGAGATTTTGCATCAACACAAACCGGATTACCAACGGGTGGCTGTAGGGATTGATGCACGCAATCCACTCTCGGATCTAGAACAATTTCCTAGCATTTATGCTGTTCTACGGAAAGCGGGTGTGTCGGTTGAGGTTTTCTTTCTAGAGGCAGAGACCGCCACCTTGTTGAAACGGTTTAGTGAGACCCGCCGTAAGCATCCCCTTAGGGGACAGGGAGTGTTTCTGTCTGATGCCATTGCGCAGGAGCGGCAGTTGTTAGCCCCCTTGCGTGCGGCTGCAGAGCTTTGTTTTGATACCACACAAAGCCATCAACACCAGCTCCGTGATCTCATCGTCGATCGGGTTGGTTGGCGTGCTGGGGAAGTCCTATCGGTTTTGTTTGTTTCATTTGGTTTCAAACATGGAACCCCGACGGACATTGATTATCTTTTTGATTTGCGTTGCTTGCCTAACCCACACTGGGAACCGCACCTGCGTTCCTTGACGGGACATGATCGGAGTGTCATGGAGTTTCTTGAGAAGAGTCCGTTGGTGGAAGAAATGTACCAATCCATAGAGCATTTTATTGCCATGTGGCTCCCACGTTTTGAGGCCAACAACCGCTCGTATTTAAGCATTGCTTTAGGGTGTACGGGAGGTCGGCATCGTTCTGTGTATTTTGCTGAGCGATTGGGAAACCGTTTCCGTACCCAACGACCCAATGTACACATTCGACATCGGGAGCTGACGTGATGGTTTCCATCCTGCTGATTACCTACGATCAAGTAGGACGGGCATTGGTGGACACTGCGGTGGCTACCCTTGGATTTTGTCCCATGACGACAGCGGTCTTGACAGTCTCGCACAATGCGGATACCGATATTTTGTCTCGCAGTGCTGTGCAAATGGCGGTATCCCTCGATCAAGGGGACGGTGTATTGGTTCTTACGGATCTGTACGGGTCTGCTTCGAGCAACATTGCGTGTCGCATCGACAGCGAGCGGGTACGGGTTGTTGCGGGTGTCAATGTACCGATGCTGGTTCGGATATTGAATCATGCCTATCTGAGCCTGGACGATCTCACCCAGAAAGCACTGACGGGTGGACGTGAGGGCATTGTGTATTGTCGTCAGCATGGTGAACTTTCAGGGACATCACACTGATTGTAGAATAAACGTTTCCGATTGCCCTGTATCTCATTTGGGTCTCTCCCATGCGTCAAGTGCAGATTACCATTGTGAATCGGTTGGGCCTTCATGCTCGACCTGCTGCCAAATTGGTTACTTTGGCCTCTAAATTTGAATCAGAGGTTACGTTGGTTCACAAAAATCATGCGGTGAACGCCAAAAGTATCATGGCTATCATGATGTTGGCCGCCTGTCAGGGCGCTGAATTGGCGTTGGTTGCCAAGGGACGTGATGAAGATTTGGCAGTAGAAAAGATCGTCGAACTGTTCCAAGGTAGGTTTGGCGAAATGGAATAATGGGCCAGACAGTCGTCAATCACCCCCGCCTAAAGGCGGAGGCTTGTGAAAGCAAGCCTGGGGTTGATCAGCCCAAGCCACAGAGCACCGTGGCGACAAAGCAACGAAGTACAAGACTTGCCCCTTGGGGCGCTTCCTCAACTCTAGGCTCTGAAAGCAGCAGGTGCAGACAAGGTTCGGGTAACTACGAAACGGTTTGCTGCAATACGCTGCGTTGCAACCTGGCAGCGAGGGGAGCCACACCGTTCGATACTGGAGCGGTAGCGTCACTAGGCCCGTAAGGGCTGACAGCCGGGAAAGACCGGAACCTTGAATGACGGACGAAAAGACGGCTACCCAAAACCGTCTCCTTTCATCCCCGCGCCTCCGGGCAGGGTTTCTCGGAGACATTGATGAGTGTACTGCTAATGGGCATTGGTGTAGCGCGTGGGATTGCCATTGGGAAGGCCCATGTGCTGCTTTGCGAAGTGCCGGATATAGTGGAATACGCACTGCCTGTCGAACTCTTGGAACACGAAGTACTGCGTTTTGGTGCCGCATTAGAAAAGGCGAGGTTTCATCTCCGTAGTATTCGTGATCACCTTCCCATGACTACACCGGCCGATGTCACGGCCTTCATTGATATTCATTTGTTGATGCTGGAGGATTCTTCTCTTTCCAAGGTTCCGGTAGACCTTATTCGGGAACAGCAGTGCAATGCAGAATGGGCTTTAAAGCAACAGCGCGATCATTTGGTGCACATTTTCGATTCCATGGATGATCCGTACCTACGCACTCGAAAAGACGATGTAGATCAAGTGGTCAATTTGGTGCAAAGGCTGTTGATGGGGCAATCGCCGTCTTGGGGAGGGAGTGCCCATTCTTTGCGGGGCAGGGTGGTCATTGCGGAGGAGCTTTCGCCCGCCGATGCGGTGCTTTTTTATCATGAGGGGATTGCAGCTTTTGTGTCTGAGCGCGGTGGGCCTACGTCTCATGCGGCCATTCTAGCACGGAGCCTCGATTTACCTGCGGTGGTAGGATTGCGTCGGGCACGGCAGTTTATCCTAGAAGGGGAAACCGTCATTTTGGATGGACGCCGTGGCGTCCTACTAGTAGAACCCGATCAGCGTTCTCTGCGGTATTACGAAGATCGGTTGCAGGAGGACCACTCACGCATTGCCGACCTTAGTCGGTTATCCAGACTTCCTGCGCGTACCCTCGATGGGCGGCGGGTGCGCTTAATGGCCAACGTGGAATTGCCGGAGGACATTGACGAATTGGCTGAAGTGGGTGCTGAGGGCGTCGGCCTCTATCGGACAGAGTTTTTATACATGAACCGCTCTGATCCGCCTGATGAAGAAGAACAATTTGCGATCTACCGTGGTCTTGTCCAGGTGATGGATGGCAACCCGGTGACGATCCGTATTTTTGATTTAGGGGCTGATAAACCGTTTCCTGGTATCGAGCTAGGGCAGGTCTCCCCCAATCCTGCCTTGGGTTTGCGTGGTGTTCGTTTGTGTCTGCGTTTTCCAAACTTGTTGGTTCCACAGCTTCGGGCGATTCTGCGGGTATCTGCCTATGGCCCGGTCCGGATGGCTATTCCCATGGTGACGCGGACTTCAGAAGTCATGCAGGTGATTCGTTTGGTTGAACAAAGTCGGCGAGATTTGCGTCGAGATGGCTTCTCGTTTGATGAGGATATGCCTTTGGGAGGCATCGTGGAGGTTCCAGCGGCTGCGCTTACAGTACCGTCGTTGGCCCGCCACCTGGATTTTCTATCTCTGGGCACCAATGATCTCATCCAATACACCCTGGCTATTGATCGAACAGATGATCAAGTGAATTATTTGTACGATCCACTGCACCCTGCGGTTTTGCGTCTGATTTATACCACGTTGCGTGCTGGTACGAAGGTTGGCATACCGGTGGGCATGTGTGGTGAGATGGCCGGGGATCCGCGCTATACCCGTTTGTTGATCGGCCTCGGATTGCAAGAACTCAGTATGCATCCTTCTTCTTTGCCAGAAGTGAAACAGGTGATTAACAGCAGCGAATATAATCGCTTGGCAAAGTTGGCACGCAAGGCCGTGTATGCACATGACAGCGAGGAAATTCTGTGCCTACTGGACAGCATGAACGAGGGAGTCTAAACCTCCTTTGAGTTGGCTTACACGCCAAAGGTACGCATTTTCTCGGTAGTATGATTGCAATAAGCAATCTTTATTATGAACCATCCACCCGTTACGACAGGTCGCCAAGGTTATGTATACACTACTACAAGCCATCACTGCAACAGGTACGAGTAAGCAAACCATTCTGAAGGCTATACAATCGGGTACACTTTCTGCCAGCAAGGACAGCTATGGGACTTGGATTTTAGACCCTGCTGAAGTCCACCGTGTTTATCCGATGGTCTTCGAAACCAGCAAGAGAGAAAGGCTCGTCCAAGAAAAACGCCAACACACACGATACGCATGTGCTGTCCACATTATCACGGATGATGAGGTCAAAGGAGTTTCTGTAGATCTTTCCAAAGGGGGTATGCGTGTTCTTTCAGATTACCTATTCCATGTAGGGCAGCAGGTAACTCTCAGATTCAAATTGCCTCTGATGACTTCAGAAATAAAAGCAAAGGCTATTGTGCGTTGGGCAAAAACACACTTCTATGGGTTTGACTTTGTGGGTGTCTCCTCAGAGGGAACGATCATGCTTATCGACCTGCTTGACGAACAGCACCTGGTTGCATTGAAATAATCTAAGGGTGCGTGCGCATCCTACCGTGGCGTGTAGGCGCCGGAAGTTGCAGCCAATACATCGCCTGTCGCTTATGGCGGGCATGGGTTCCTTCGTTGGGCCTGGCTGCCCTCGATGAGCCAAGACCAAATTGCCGAAGCGCAAAAACTGGCTGACCATTGGAAATCTCAAGCGTGCTGGCGTGTACTGTTTTGTGTAGAGGGACACACTACCGATCCACACCATCCATAGAATCTAGATATCTAGATATCTAGATTTTAGACATCTAGATTCTAGACATCCAGGTTCTATGCATCGAATGTCTTGATCACAAAATCAGGCGTTAAACGATTCTCTATAAAAAGATCGAACGCTGCAAACGGTAGTGGTGGACTGAACAAATACCCTTGGAACAATAGGCAGCCTTGAAGACTGAGGTATTTGAGCTGCTCTTCTGTTTCGACGCCCTCGGCGGTCACTTCTAGTCGCAGTGCCCTTCCCATGGCGATGATGGTGCGTACAATGATCGCATCATCTGGATCGTTCATAATTTCGCGTACAAAAGATTGGTCGATCTTGATCTTCTCAAAGGGTAGGCGCTTTAAGTATGTGAGCGACGAATAGCCGGAACCGAAATCATCCAGTGACAGGTGAACACCTAGCTCTCTTAGAGAATTCATTTTGGCGACCGCTTGATTCAGATCGTCAATCACGACACTTTCGGTCAGTTCTAATTCGAGCCGATCCGGACAAATATTATGACGCTTCAAGGCTTCTGCGACCGTTTCGCAAAAGAGCGGCTCATGGAACTGCCTCGCACTGATGTTGATGGCGAGCCGAAGCGATGCTGTAGTGTGGTGCGCGGCCCACTTTTTCAGGATAATACAGGAGTTCTCCAGCACCCAATTACCGATCTGTAGAATGAGGCCATTCTTTTCTGAAAAAGGGATAAAATCGGCAGGACTGATGACAGTTCCATCAGGTTGTTGCCAGCGAATCAATGCCTCGGCAGCGGTTATTTTACAGTCACTGTTGAAGAGAGGTTGCAGGTACAACTGGAATTGTTCTTCTCGAATCGCACGACGCAATCCAGCCTCCAGTTGTGCGGAGTGGTTGATCTCCTGCTGGGTCAGATCGCTAAAAAATCTGCTTGTGTTGCGTCCAGCATTCTTTGCCTGATACAACGCGACATCGGCACGCTTTAAGAGGTCTGCAGTCGATACCTTTTGTCCTTGGAATATGCAGATACCACAACTTACCGAGATATCAAAGCGGTCTTGCCTTTCGTTTACAAGGAGATAATACGGCTCGCCTACAATGGCAATGACGCTATTGACCCTTTCCTGAATATAAGCACTGGCAGTCAATTCGTTTGATCCAAAATTCTCAAGCACCATCACAAACTCATCACCGCCGAGGCGTGCAACGGTATCGCAATCTCGGATAGTCAATTTTAACCGTTCAGCAACATCCACGAGAAGCGCATCACCCAATGCATGACCATACACATCATTGATACTCTTAAAATTATCTAGATCCATGATCACCAATGCGCAAAACTGCCCACTACGCGCACTGCTCACGATGGCACGCTCTAGTCTATCCATCAAGAGACGGCGATTGGGCAGATTGGTGAGTGCATCGTAGAAAGCCATCTGTAGTATTCTTTCTTCACTGTTTTTGCGATCAGAGATATCAAGAAAGGTTGCTACATAATGGGTACGCTTTCCAGCGGCATTGTTGATAGAGGAGATGGTGAGCCATTGCGGGTATTCTGATCCATCTTTGCGCCTATTCCACATTTCACCCTGCCAGCTACCTTCTTTGTTGAGAGAGATCCACATGGCATCATAGAATGCTGCGTCTTGCCTGCCCGATTTCAACAAGGATGGCTTTCGTCCTATCACTTCTTCTTGGGTGTATCCGGTGATTCTCACGAACGCATTGTTGACGCGCAAAATGCGTACATTTGCATCTACTACCATCACTCCCTCTAAGGTCTCGATGGCGACCGCAGCAATGCGTAGCTCTTCTTCTATCAGCTTTCTTTGGGTAATGTCCGTGAGAGAGAATAACATTGTCGCCAGTTCTGCATCACCAGGCACAGCAATGGGTTCGGCATTGACAATGACCCATAGGCATTTTTCGTCCCCACAACGCAGTCCCATGACAATGCCCCGTGCGGATGAATCACTCGCCAAGCACATTTCTATTGGAGATTCTCCAGACGCAAATAGCTGTCCATCTTCATCCATCAGTTGCAACTGAGGGATGTCAGAAAATGCAGTATCGAGTATCTGGCTCGCAGGTATGCCAAACATTTGTTCCATTTCATTGTTGCAAGATATAATAATACCATTACGCCTAATCAATAATATCCCCTCGCCAATCGCATTGATCATGCTACGAAAACGTGACTCGCTCGCCCGCAGAGAAGTCTCGGCACGCGCGGAATCACTGATGTCCACCAGAGTAATCACCATTCCTGATGTAGATTTGTCAGGCCCCTCATAGGGAAGAACGCGGCGCAAGAATGTGCGACCATCCACAAAGGATAATCTACTCTCCTCAGGATTCCGTGTCGTTGAGACGCGTGCCAACGCTACAAAAATATCGTCATTGACAATCCTCGAGGTTATATGGCGCATATCGCGACCAACGTCTTGCGGCAGTAGATTGAATACCTCTGTTGCTTTCGGAGAAAAGAGACGAATACTGTAATCATTCCTGAGAAAAACAATGCCGATGTCTGTAGAACGCACCAGATTGCGCCAATCGGTGGTTAATTCGTTTAGTTCTTTGATCTTTTGTTCATGCTCAGAATTGACGCTGTATAACTCTTCGTTGACAGAATGTAGCTCTTCATTGGTGCTCTGCATTTCCTCATTAGACGCCAACAGTTCTTCGTTGCTGGCCTGCAGTTCCTCACCGCTGGTCTCTAATTCTTCGATGGTTGCTTGCAACACTTCACGGGTGTGCAATAATTCCTGCTCCAAGCTGATAATACGTTGACGCGCCTCCTCACTTGCCTCGAAGTTAGCGGCAGGATGAATATCCTCAAGCGGAGTGCGAGTTTCTCTCTCTTCAAACAACAGCATCGTCGATTTTGTGCTGCGGTATTTATCGTTGATTGGTTCAGCGATAATGTTGAGAATGCTCCCCCCCCCTTTGTCCTGATAACGTATCCCTTTCAATTCTACACGCTCTCCTTTCTTGCTAACATTCTGTAGTGATGACACCAAAGCAAGTCGGAAGTCACCGTGTGTCATGCTGGCGATATCATCACTCATTTGCCCTACAGAATGCTTAAGAAAACGCGCAGCATCACCAAAAACATGTAATACCTCACGACGCTCATTCACTAACCCAAGTTGCCACCTATGACCACCATCAGAATCCTTCCAAGAGGTAATGGATTAATGTAGCCTTATAGTAATCAATCTATTGGTTGCCGATGGGGAAGTAAAATGGACGAGATGATTATAGTAACATATTGTATCT
>CAIJYR010000153.1 GCA_903824965.1 uncultured Thiotrichales bacterium | reverse complement strand
GCAATGGCCTTGTCGATATTTATCTGCCCGTAGGTACGCCCGTCGCCGCTGTGTTTTTCATCCCACTTTTCGCGCATGAGGCCAGACTGTCGGAATAGCGCATCTATTTTGTTAGCGTCTTTTCCAGTCCAGAACGCAAGCATATTGCAAAGGGCAAGGTCGTCTGCGCTATGGTCGCCGCCGCTGCCGCCATTCCACAATCTCTCAAACTCGGAACCCTGTTTGCTTTTCCTGATTTTGTCCAGTAAATCGGAATCGGATAGATTTTCCTGGCGCTGTTGCTGGCGTGGTGGTGGGTCTGAAGCAAAAACCTTTGCATGGACTGCGGCCAGTTCTGCGGTGCAATCGGTGATTTCGTGGTATTCGCCGAAAACGTGGCCTGTGACGGTTAGGTATCGGGCCACGTCATACATCTCGATTTTGCCTTGCTTCCGCCCCCCCTGTGGAAGCTCGCCCTGGCACCAGGCTCGTAGGCCCCTCCCGCTTGGTGAAACTTCCCAGTAGCTTGGTATGGCGTCAACAATCTTCTGCGAGAATAGACTAGAAGGCCCATGTAATTTATTGGCTCTCGCAACGTCAATATAGGCCTGTGCTGCCATGGAAATAGCTGCCAATGCCGATGATGCAATCAACGGGATAGGTGCTTTCACGAAGGCTAGCACCTCTTCCACCGCCGCCCTGACGGTATCGGGCAGTGCATCAATGGGATACGGTTCTGGATCTACCTTCGTGGTGAGAGATTGCGGTGTGGGCCACTCTGTCTGATTGTTCTGTGTTCCGGTATTTGTATCCTCTCGTTCTCCTGCCAATAGTGCGGCCAGATCATGTCCTGCCTGAACGTAGTCGTTTGCGTCCATCCCGACGATCGGAATCAGTACGACCCGCGCTCCATATTTTTGTGCCGCTTCGTTTGCGTGTCGCTCGCCCGCTCCCGATTTGTCGTTGTCTGCGACGATGACGATCTCGCGCTGTGCGCCAGATTTAGATCTGAGAGATTCTAAAACTGGCGAGAGATTGCCTGCGCTGAACGCGACAACGCACGACCTGCCCGTCGCTTCGTGAATCGTTGCGGCGGTAGCAAACCCTTCGGCAAGACAGATTGGCCCATCGATCACTTCTCCGAGAATCCAGAAACAACCCTTAACGGAAATGCCTGAGTGATAAAGTTTCAATCCATTCGGCGCGATGTACTGAAGGCTCGCCAGTTTCTCGCCTGAGTCGTACAGCGGAACAATCAACCGACCATCGGCATCCACCCGTGCTCCATGGGGCTGTATGCCCTTCTTCGCCAGATAGGTGTGGGTAGGTGGCGCTGGTGTCGCGGACGCCCACACAACCGACATGGTGGCCTTTGCTTCGTCCTGTTGGCGTTCCCGATCCGCTTCTCGTGCAACCCTGGATTTCTCCATCCGCTCTTGGTGAGCGATGTTCTCCTCCGAGGTCAGTTCGCGCCCAATATCAGCACGCCAGTTCTGGGATGCTCCCTGCCGCCAGCATCCAAACGATCCTGCGGGTATCCCATCATCGTAGGCAACGTACCAGCCGGATAGATCGCGGTTTTTGTCAGAATGGAACCTGTGCAACACCCCATCCCATTCAATCCTTTCTGGCGGGTGGATTCCTGCGGAACGGATGGCCTCTCGTAGTTGATACTCTGGGGGTGTAGAATTAGCATCAGCCATATTTAACCTCGCTGTGGTGGAAATTGGCTAGAACCCCGTACAGTTGTCTCTGTTTCGGGGTTCGTCTGTTTATAGGGTTGCCGTTCATGCCGCCACCTGGGTGGTCGAGACCCTGTGCTGGATGTGCTCCAAGGCGACACGTTTCAAATACCGTACATTCCTCCCATGTTTTATGTAGGGGACTCCGCCACCTGCCCAACGGTCACGATCAAGTTTTGCCTCTGACACGCCCAAGAAGGCGGCATACTGGGCACTCGTCACCAAGGCATCCATCGGTAGCTCTGAAAACTCCTTGGCCAGATCAATGCGGGACTTTTTGGGCGGATGGTTCCTCTTCTTGGGTGTTGCTGATATTGCCGTCACGTTTGCCTCCTGTAGGTGTTTGTACCGTGAATAGCACAATACGGCCCGAAAACTTGCCAAACAAACCCACCAAAGGTACCCAAACGAACCGCTGAGGTGTGGTAGCTACCGTTTACCCCTCTTGGCATAGGATGTGTGGCTTTGCATCCTCCATCGTTTATTGATGCCCTCTTCCCATCGGTGTCTGAACGCTGAGTCAGCACTAAACAATTCTGCATACTCCGCTTTGCATAGCATCTCGATAATGCCCTTGTCGCCGTCAGGTACGGCCATCGGATCAAATCCTTTCATCGCAATAACTGCCAGTATTGCACGGTCTTGCTTATCGCTTTTGAGTAGGCTTCTGTCATCGCGCCAACCATGTTTTGCTTCAGCGGCAATCGGAGCTGTCTGTTCCTCGAAAGTTTCTCCATTATTCTCTGGCTGAATTGGTGGCTGCTCCTTTATTGTAGGCAATCCATCAAGCCCTTCCAATTTCAACCATTCATTAATGTCTTGGAGAGTCACAACATCATGGAAGGCTCTTATCTGTTGGATATTATCTGGATAAAAGAAATGCCCTGTATTTGGATTCCTAATATGCAGGTTTTTATCTATCGCTGCCTTACATATGGATTTCAAATGTTCATTAGCGTTTCTCTCAATAATATCCTTTTTGGCCTCAAGGAGCGAGTCCTCGAATCCATCCCAAGTCACATCACGGGTAATCTCTTTCATTTCTCCAGCATCCCCAAAGATGATTCCAGAGAATTGGCCTATCCAAAACTTTTTCCACTCTTCGCGGAAACGGTCAGCGTCAAAATTGGTTTGCGCCAATCTTAATGCGGCATTTTCTAGCGTCAAATAACTTTTATTATTAGATGTTTGCATTACACACCCCTTCCGGTGTCGCCTTCAGAAAAAGAATGCCGTGCCAGGGCGGTGAAGGTATCCGCCTTTTCGGGAGCTACCCTAGACACGGCAAAATATTGAATAGTAAGACCTCAGAAAACCTCGATACAGGCTTTATCATCATTCCATAAGGCTGTTTCAATGGACTCTTTTGCTCTGAGCAATAGATGGATAACCGCCGCCTTGGATTGGTTGCCTGTCCTCAAGAGAATCACCTTAGGTGGTTGACCATACAATGCACTCATATCCAAGTAATCGGAATCTCTCGTCACAATGACGAAGTTATTCTTTTTTGCATAATCCCATACCTCTTTGTCATTAGACTGCTCCATACCTAACCCAAGTTGCCACCTATGACCACCATCAGAATCCTTCCAAGAGGTAATGGATTAATGTAGCCTTATAGTAATCAATCTATTTGTTGCCGATGGGGAAGTAAAATGTACGAGATGATTATAGTAACATATTGTATCTGCTATGATTTGTTG
>CAIJYR010000152.1 GCA_903824965.1 uncultured Thiotrichales bacterium | reverse complement strand
TGGCGAGCCAGCGAAGTGGCGAGTCGTGGCGGACGCAGGGCGGCGCGGGCGCCGAAGGCACGGCATGTCGCCAATTTTTCGCTCCCGACGGCGACTGGGATGTCCCAGTCGGGTATCGCGAAAAATGGCGACTTCCCTGAAAAAGCAGCAGCCTGCTGTCAGCCACCCCCGCCTAAAGGCGGGGGCTTATGAGAAAAGAGATGGTAGATTTCCCTGGGCTATGCATAAGTCAACTTCCTTTAAAAATGGCGTGTACATGCTACAAATCCACAACAGTCTGACCAACCGCAAAGAACTCTTTCAACCCATAGTCTCAGGAGAAATCCGTCTCTATGTATGTGGGATGACCGTCTATGATTACTGTCACATCGGCCATGCCCGCGTGATGGTGGTCTTCGATCTGGTGGTTCGTTATCTACGACACCTGGGTTTCAAGGTGATCTACGTGCGGAACATCACCGACATCGACGACAAAATCATCCACCGCGCCGCTCAAAATGGCGAAACCATCGGCGCACTTACCCAACGCTTCACAAGCGCCATGCAGGAAGATGCGCTTGCGTTGGGTGTCCTTCCCCCCGATCAAGAACCACGCGCAACCGACTCCATCCCCCTCATCCAATCGATGATCGAAAAGCTGATCACCTCTGGGTATGCGTATCAAGCGCCCAATGGCGACGTGTACTACGACGTGAGCCGCTTTACCCACTATGGCCGACTCTCCGGCAAACAGATCGCCGATCTACGGGCAGGTGCCAGGGTCGAAGTCATGGAGGCCAAGGATGACCCACTGGATTTTGTGTTGTGGAAAACCGCAAAACCAGAGGAACCCGCTTGGGATTCACCCTGGGGCGCTGGTCGTCCAGGCTGGCATATCGAATGTTCGGCCATGTCGACTGCTGCCTTAGGCAACCATTTTGATATTCACGGCGGTGGTGCCGATCTCCAATTTCCTCATCATGAAAACGAGATTGCCCAAAGTGAGGCTGCAACGGGTGAACCGTTCGTCAATGTCTGGATGCACAATGGGTTTGTGCGGGTCGACGACGAGAAAATGTCAAAATCACTCGGCAATTTCTTTACCGTGCGAGAGGTCTTAAAGCACTATTCAGCCGAAGTGTTGCGGTTTTTTATTGTCGCGTCTCAGTACCGGAGTCCCCTCCAGTACAGCAACCAGAACCTCGATGCAGCCCGTGCCGCACTGACGCGCCTCTACACAGCGTTGCATGGCATTCCCCGCGCAGCGCCACAGGCGAGCGATTTCACAACCCGATTCCAAGCGGCCATGGATGACGATTTCAATACACCGGAGGCGCTGGCCGTCTGTTTCGATCTCGCAAGAGAGATCAACCGCGCCCGAAACGAAGACGCACACCATGCTGCCGTACTCGCAGGAGAACTGCGCTACTTGGGTGGACTGTTGGGATTGTTGCAAGGAGACCCTGATCAGTTCCTACACAGCACGGGAACCCTCAGCGTTGGATCTGCGTTGCGTGATGAGGACATCGAAACCGCCATTGCCGACCGAAAAGCCGCCCGCAAAGCCAAGGACTTCGCGGCCTCCGATCGCATTCGTGACGAACTCAAACGTCAGGGGGTCGTCCTAGAAGACCGACCAGGCGGAACAACCACCTGGCGGCGGGAATGAACACTTACGCTTGACGGCAGAGCCGCTGGATCACGGGCGTGATTTGGCGGCCTCCCGTGCTTTGTCTAGCTGTTCTTTGCAGGTATGAAGGTCGCCTGCGTTCTTTGCGGCCTTCACACAGCTTTTTGCGTCTTCTGTTCTCACGATGACCGCATCGAGTACTCGGAGAGCAGTAGATCGTTCTTTCTCAAACGCTGACTCTTGTGCAGCAGGTGCCGGAGTTGCCGCAGGTGTTGTGGTGGCGGCGGGTGCTGCTCCTTCTTGGGCTTGGGCTTGCACAGGAACAGCGGCTAGGAACGCTAGCACAACGATGGGGGTGAAGAGGGTGGTAAACAAGGACGCTAAACGCATGGTATAAGCCTCTTGTGAGTGTGAATCGGCAGTGACCGTGGTTATGCCACCCGCCACCGAGGGGATCACGATAGCAGATCACACCACTTTGTACAGGATAGTGATACACCTAGAATCTATCGTGGGCCAAAAATGATATGCTGATTAGCTTACACCATTCAGAAGCCGCCACAACCACCCATGAGTCTAACCCCCTCTTCTACTGCTGCTGTGCAAACGCCCTTTCCTGCTTCCCGCAAGGTCTACCTATCGCTGTCGGGCGGCCGTGGGGATCTGCGTGTCCCTGTGCGTGAAATTACCCTGACCGACACCCCGACCATTGGTACGGGTGTGGAAAAAAACCCACCTGTGATGGTCTACGACACCTCAGGCCCCTACACCGATCCCAATGCCAGCATCGACCTTTCGCGTGGTTTACCTACCTTGCGGGAGAACTGGATCGCCGAGCGCAAGGATACTGAGGTGGTACAAACCACTTCGTCTCTCTCCTTTCCGGGTTCAAAACAGGCACGGCGGGCCTTAGCCGGTAGCAATGTCACCCAGATGCACTACGCTCGCAGAGGGATTATCACCCCCGAGATGGAGTTTGTGGCCCTCCGTGAAAATATCTCTCTTGCGCAAGCATCTGACGGCAATCATTCGGCTTCGGCAATGTCCTCGATCATTACGCCCGAATTTGTACGTGCAGAGATTGCCGCTGGTCGAGCCATTATCCCCGCCAACATCAATCACCCAGAATCAGAGCCGATGATCATCGGTCGTCATTTTCTGGTAAAGATCAATGCCAACATCGGCAATTCTGCCCTTGGCTCTTCCATTGCTGAAGAAGTGGCCAAAATGACCTGGGCCATTCGTTGGGGTGCCGATACCGTGATGGATCTCTCTACCGGCAAGAACATCCACGAAACCCGTGAATGGATTCTCCGCAATGCACCCGTACCCATTGGCACTGTGCCCATTTACCAGGCCATGGAGAAAGTCGAGGGGCGTGCCGAAGAGCTGACCTGGGAACTTTTCAGAGATACCTTGATCGAACAGGCAGAACAAGGGGTAGATTATTTCACCATCCATGCTGGGGTGCGCCTGGCGTACATTCCCCTCACAGCCCGTCGCTTAACCGGCATTGTCTCTAGGGGGGGGGCAATCCTCGCCAAGTGGTGCCTAGCCCACCACCAAGAAAACTTTTTGTATACGCACTTCGAAGAGATCTGCGAGATCATGAAGGCGTATGATGTTGCTTTCTCTTTGGGGGACGGTCTGCGCCCTGGTTCCATCGCCGATGCCAATGATGCTGCCCAATTCGCCGAACTCGATACCCTTGGTGAATTGACACAAATCGCATGGAAACACGATGTCCAGGTCATGATCGAAGGGCCAGGGCACGTGCCCTTGCACCGCATCCAAGAAAACATGGATCGCCAGGTGGCCATCTGTGGTGGCGCACCGTTTTATACACTCGGGCCTTTGGTGACGGATATTTCACCTGGGTACGATCATTTGTCTTCTGCGATTGGGGCGGCCTTGATTGGTTGGTTTGGAACGGCGCTCTTGTGTTATGTTACGCCCAAGGAACACCTCGGGCTGCCCGACCGAGACGACGTAAAAGAAGGCATCATTGCGTATAAAATCGCCGCCCACGCTGCTGATCTTGCCAAAGGACACCCAGGCGCACAACTGCGGGACAATGCGCTGTCTAAGGCGCGTTTTGAGTTTCGCTGGGAGGATCAATTTCATCTCGGACTCGATCCCGATCGTGCCTGTGCGTACCATGATGCAACCCTCCCGAGGGAAGCGGCCAAGTCTGCGCATTTTTGTTCAATGTGTGGCCCGCATTTTTGTTCCATGAAGATCACGCAAGAAGTACGCGATTTTGCACAGCAGCATGATGTAGATACAGAGACCGCTTTGGAAAAGGGCCTACAGGAAAAGGCAGAAGAATTTGTGCGTGGTGGTGCTGCGCTGTACCAAAAGATTTCCTAAGAAACGACGAAGGGGTAGCGATGTGAGCACGTTTACTGCTCCAGAACAAGTACCGTTTGGTACTGACAATTTTGCAGACAATCCAGAACCGCGATGCCCGTGTATGTTGTTGCTCGATCGTTCTGCTTCGATGGCGGGCGCTCCGATTCGCGAGCTCAATGCGGGATTAGCCACTTTCCGCAATGAATTGTTGACGGATTCTCTGGCGATGAAGCGGGTAGAAGTGGCGGTAGTTTCCTTTGGCCCAGTTCGGATCGAGACAGAATTTTATACCGCCCCCAATTTTGTTCCACCCGTTTTGGACGCTGGTGGCGATACCCCCATGGGGGAAGCGATCCAACAGGGAATCGCCATGGTGCAGCAACGCAAAGACATCTATAAAAGCAGCGGCATTCTGTCCTATCGTCCATGGATATTCATGATCACCGACGGTGCGCCAACCGATGCCTGGCAAACGGCGGCGCAATTGGTACACGAAGGAGAAGCCCAAAAATCGTTTGCGTTCTTTGCCGTGGGGGTGCAGGGTGCGCGAATGGACATCTTGAGTCAACTCTCTACCCGAGAGCCCCTGAAACTCCAAGGATTTAAGTTTCGTGAGATGTTCCTTTGGCTGTCGCGCTCGATGCGTTCGGTTTCGCAGTCGACGCCGGGCGCAACCGTTCCCCTGGCATCGCCTGCTGGTTGGGCAGAAGTGTGAGGCTGTTGTGTGAACTGGCGGATCGTTTCTGCATCTGTTGTTGGGACTTCCCACCAGTCCCGAGGAGAGCCTTGCCAAGATCACTGCTTGGCAGGAACCTGGTGTGCCCCAGATGGCGCACACTACCTGGTTGCGCTCGTCGCTGACGGAGCAGGCAGCGCACGTTTCGGGAAAGAGGGTGCCGCTTTTGCCTGTCAGGAGGGGAAACGCCTCATTGAAGAGTCGCTCGGCAATCGGACGGGTGGACATCCGACCCGCGAAGAGGTGATGGGGTGGGTGAGTGCATTGCGTGCACAGCTGGTGGTTCATGCTGCGGCTGCACAAACGCCTTTGCGAGACTATGCCTGTACCTTGTTGACTGCGGTGCTTGGCCCTGATTTTGGGGTTTTTTACCAAATTGGGGATGGTGGGATCGTTGCTTCTCGTAACGGATTGCTCCACCCCGTGCTGTGGCCGGACAGGGGCGAGTATGCCAATGAGACCCGTTTCTTGACGGACGAAAACGCGCTGGGGTATTTGCAATACACCCTGTGGGACACGGCGAGCGACGATGTGGCGTTGTTCTCGGATGGGCTGCAATGTTTGGCGTTGGTCTATGAGAGTCGAACGGTGCATACGCCTTTTTTCTCGCCCATGTTTGCGGTCATGCACCAGACCGAACTAGAGTCTTGTGCCGCATGGAGCGATCAGTTGGCCTTGTTTCTTTCCAGCCCGCGTGTGAACGAACGCACGGATGACGACAAAACGCTCGTACTCGCGACGATTGACCGACGCATCGCATCGGCATGAATACGGTCTCTATGCTGGCCGGAGAAATACGACTTGCCTTAGAAACGACTCATCCAGCACTGCGTAAGACCATCCTCAGGAAATTACCCATACTCGTTGCGGCGATGGTAGAGGCCAAGACAGTCAATACGACCCGACTGGCTGCTGTATTGCCCCTCGCAACCAAGCGCATGGACATGCGACTCCAGTGGATTGCACGACTCCTGGAAAACCGTCTGCTGGTGAGCAGAAAAATCATCGAACCGTTTGCTCGGCGGGTCGTACAACAAGCCGTAGAACAGGAATCTGTCTTGGTACTCCGCCTGATTCAAGAGACCCTGCTGGATCGATTCCACATCGTCATGGTGAACGTCATAAGGGGGACGCAGACTGTGCCGCTCCTTTGGCGCGTCGAGACCAGTACGGAGGATCGAATGACACAACGCCTGTCAGAGCAAGTGCTGTCCTGGATCCCTGAAAAAACCACGATGCGATGGTGGGTTGATCCGAGGAGCGCAAGTGAGGGATCGCCCCAAGGGATCGATGAAATCTTTTCAGGCGTAACAGCACAAGGGATGCCTTTGACAAAAACCCATTTGCACGATGCTACCCGCATCGATCACCTAGTGCTTGTGATGGTGCTGACGCTGTACTGGCATAACCGTTGCCTTTCGAGTCAGCCCCTTGCAGCATCTGCGGAGAGTAGCTGTGGTTTTGACTTTAGGCGTAGCACATCCACCTGAGGTTTGACTTGATCTTGGGATTGGCTATCCGTTGCTTTTCCATGATATCCATCATTGCCGCGATCCGCGACCAAAATGGGGTGATGCTGCTGATAATGCTTGAAAAACTCCGACGATAAGACCAACATCCGTATAGGGCTTGTCGTTACAGAAAGCATTGCTTGGATCGCAATCGGTTGTGGCAAGAGACCTTGCGTGTTTGCGTGTTGCTGCGCTCTGTCCAATTTGTCTTTGGTTAATTCAAAAACATCTTCCATGTTTTTCTCATAAGTCAACCGATCAACCCATTCGGTCGTGCAAAGGTCTACCGTTCCCCCCAACGATCTATCCAGGGTTCCAAGGTAGGATCATACACATCCATGGGCATGGAAGGGGTAGGGATCGCGTTGGGAGATATTGAGGTGTTCCAGGTATTGCCTCCTGGCATCGTAGGCACACGGTTGCCAAGCGGGTTAAACATATTTCCCCAACGGGCCATTTGTTCCATCCAATGTTCCATTAGACTCTGAGGGCCGCCAAAAAGGAACATCCCCCACGCATCACCGTTGGAAGGGTGCCATGGAATGCTCAACGAAGACGACGAACCATTCGGCGATCCATTGCCACCGTACCAGGGAGGCTGCATGGGGGGGGTGCTTCCCTCCGCGCCAGACCAGGTGGGACGGTTGGACCAGGATAGGGGGGAGGTACCGTTCGCAAATCCATCTCCACGAGGCCACGGAGCACCGTTGGGTGAGGGCACGGACGGGGTCTCATAGGACGAGTCGGGTGCTCTATCTACGTCGTACCACGGGGTGCGAGCGTGCACAGTAGAGGCTGGCAAATACTCTTCCCACCAAGGCACTCGACCGCTGGCAGGATGGGCATTGTGAGACATGGGCTGACGATCCTCCCACCATGGATCGGCACCAAATACCGGAGCCATGATCAGAAGCGCCATGAAGAGGCATACGAAAGCCCACAGGCAACTCTCCAAGCGTTTGGTTTCCATTGCCCGACACACAACAGCTCGGTGGCAATTACACCACCGAGTCGTTACGAACTGCCTATAAAGGTGCTCAAACAGGTGTTCACCATACCTTAGTGTGGCTGGCCTTGAGTCTGCCCTTGGGGTGGCTGGCCCTGAGGAGGACGGGCACTTGCTGCGGGGGGTTCCATTTTCTGGAAATCGGCAGGTACCTCGAACAAACTACTGGGTTGGGCACCCTCTTGGATATTGCGTAGCTCCATCGCCATTCCCTCGGGGAACTCCTGACGAATGTTTGGATGAAGCATACTACCCGGGACTTCTTGTCGAATAAGCGTAGAGAGTTTTTGATCGACCCAAACGAAATTATGTACAGTTGCACCGTCCCTACTGGTACGAATCAACTCCCATTTGTCCGCGACGCGGGTACCGATGTTTTCAGTACCCAGTTTATTGCAGGTTACGCCTTTGCTTTTGTCGCACAAGCGGACATCACCCGGTACTGGTGGCGGTTCGATGGGGATGCCTATGTGTTCCTCATATTTGTGTTTGTCTGGGCAAACGACCCACACACTCTTGCGCTGATAATCCACAATCTGCACCATTGTCTTTCCACAAGACTCAATAGCACCGTCTGGTGTGTGCAGTTCCTCTCGCATACGAAAACCGTCTACGTAGATCGTACTCAGAGGATGTTCACTTTTGTCCTTGAGGTTGATCATGACCCTATCCGCGTGATACGGCTGCATGGCATCCTGTGTCAAACCCACGGATGGATAAAATCCAACTACCCACAAAACGCACAGCAGTAGCATTCTGTACACGATGTACACGATCGATTGGCTCCTATTCTGCAGTTGTTTGAGACTTTCCCACAGATGTGAAAAAGTCTTCGGTATAGACTAAACCACCCCATGGCTACACCCTGGGGTTTCAAGGATGAACTCATCGGGGTCTCCAGGCTCTCGCGTTTCCGCTACAACCTCCTGGCCGTGACCGATGGCAATTCCTCTTGCACAAACGACCTGCTCTGACGGTCTACTGCACCGTGATTGTACCGGAAGGTTCAATCTTCGCGGGTTCATGACGCAGCCACCCCGTTTGTAACAGCGCAGGTTTCTGAGCCGCCCACATCTCTTCTATGTGGGATGGGTGGTGCGCGTTTCCCATTACGCAGCGAGCGAGAAATGCGGAATAAATATCTCGCTGTACAACGCCCGATCCATCTCCAAGGGTATGCCAACGCTGACTCAGCGGCTTTTTGGTATACACTTGGGTGATGTGATCGTACTGCGACATCTTTAGCACACTGGTGTTTAATTCAACCAATCCGCCACCAGCACTTTCAGCCTTGCGACGTAATTGCTCTATAAACATCCCAGGTGCTCTCACTTTTATGCTTTTTCCATAGTTTCTCTGGAATGAAATATACGATACTTTCTCTGCCTGGATACTATTGCCGAGAGCAAGAATCTGGTTGGCAAGCTCACCGTGCGAACGTTTGCGCTCTGCCGCCAGTTTGCGTTCCACTTCTGCATATTCGGCGCGAATCTTGGTGTACCGCTTCGATGGGGTGAATCTCTGGCCTCTCTTCCAAGTGCCATTCTCATGGAAACAATGAGGATTCGTGGCGCGTTTCGAGCGATCCATAGCGCGTTGTAAGCGGCGCGTTTCTTTCCATGGTTGTAGGACGGTAGCGCAGAATCTCACCAACGATGCCGAATGTTCACCCACAACGGCAAGGGTGCTAGGGCCAACATCCAGACCCACTACGGCATCCTTTGTGCGGTGATGATGGTGCGGCTGAATACCTTCTTGCATAAGCTGTACGAACCAGCGCCGAGACCCTTGTACGTTCCTCCACAACACGCGGCAATACTACCAGGGGTTAGATCCCCATGCACCATCCGTTCTCTGTTCTGTTGTCGATGAGTTAGGTGGCAACGATCGTCCTGCCCCATTACCCCATGCATTCCCATCGCTTCGATCTCCATTCCCCCACTGGGTTCCGGTGTTGTTTCCTCCCTGCGTTCCGGTGTTGTTGCCCCACTGGGTTCCGGTGTTGTTTCCTCCCTGCGTTCCGGTGTTGTTGCCCCATTGGGTTCCGGTGTTGTTGCCCCATTGGGTTCCGGTGTTGTTGCCCCACTGGGTTCCGGTGTTGTTGCCCCACTGGGTTCCGGGGTTGTTTCCTCCCTGCGTTCCGGTGTGGCTCCCCCACTGGTTATCTGTATTATTCCCCCATTGGGTTCCGGTGTTGCTCCCCCCTTGGATCCCGGCATTCGGATACCCACCCCATGGGCGATTGCCAACATCACCGCTGGCGTGATTACCGTATCCTGGATAGGGATTCTCGCGGTAGGGTGTATTCCGATCGTAGTCGTTGCGGTCATTCACCTGCGGGGGGTAATAACCATCACTGCGGACATGTTGGGATGGATCATCGCCATAATAGCCATGGCGTCCAGCAGATTCCCCAGCGCGTCTCCTACGATCATCGTAGTCACCATAACCACGCGCCGCATCGAATCCTTCCCAACCGTCGATCCCCGGATAGGTATCACCCGCATAGCCATACCCATTGCCACGATAAGCGTCAGGATACTCTGTACGCCTATCACCCCACCGACGGTCTCGGTACCCTGGAAATCCCCATGGCAATGGGTTATCAAGCCAGGCATCCCAAGGGTATGACCAACCGTCTGCAGTAGGAGCCGCAACCAAAGCCGCAGAACTCGTGATCATCACGAGACCAGCACCCAGAGCAATCCACCATGTAGTACGCTGTAGCATCGTTTTGTACCTATGACGTCAGCACCGTTGTTCGTTGGGCATGCTTCCCAAGAGGAAAAGATTAATTGGCCTTCGGTGTACCGCCCGATTTCTCTGATCCACTGCCTGTGTTGCCTACCGATGGACCGCCCACAGGTGGACTACCCGCCGTAGGTATGGTCGATAGGGGGACATCGGCAGAGCTTTGCCACATCTGACCTTGGGGAGTGTGCACACCTGCTGGAGCATTGGATCCCGATCGATCTTGGTAATGCGTGCTAGATCCATTGCCCATTTTTCCATTGTAGTCAGTGGTTGTCGGTGCCCAAGGGGACGCGCCACCAGGCGATTCATGCGTGGGCATCGAGCCATCGTCGCCGACATTATAAGGATAGGCTGGGCGGTAGGGCGCTCCATAGGAGGGGCCATAAAAGGCGTGAGCGCCATACCTACCCCCATAGCCTGAAGCATCTCCCTGGTATTGACCATAGCGATTCGCTTCCGAGGCAGCACGATGACCCCAATCGTATCTGCCATCATTGTTGGATCCATCATGATTGGATCCGCCGCTGTAGGCATCATACCCTGGATCATATCCGAATCCTGAATAGCCCTGTCCTGCTCCAGCAGGGCCATAACCGGAGCTTGCCGAGTAACCCTGCCATGCTTCAGGGGGGCTGTATCCTGATCCGGCGGAATAATGCTGCCCTGATCCCTGACCTGATCCAGG
>CAIJYR010000151.1 GCA_903824965.1 uncultured Thiotrichales bacterium | reverse complement strand
AGATACAATATGTTACTATAATCATCTCGTCCATTTTACTTCCCCATCGGCAACCAATAGATTGATTACTATAAGGCTACATTAATCCATTACCTCTTGGAAGGATTCTGATGGTGGTCATAGGTGGCAACTTGGGTTATACTTATATTGGCGTTGATTTCGTGCAGGGGAGGGGGGTCGACGTTGTGCTCGAAGATCCCTACAAATTACCCTTTAGCGATGGTTCGGTTGATATTGTCGTCAGCTCTTCTTGTTTTGAACATTCGGAAATGTTCTGGGTCTTGTTCCTGGAAATACTCCGCATTTTAAAACCAAGCGGGCTATTCTATCTCAGCGCACCCTCTGCAGGCCCTTTCCATCGCTATCCAGTCGATTGTTGGCGGTTTTACCCAGACAGCGGAAATGCGCTCGTCGCTTGGGCAAAACGCAACCAATACTCACCGATTGTCCTTGAATCTTTCACAGGTCGCATGGATGTCTGGAATGATTACGTTGCGGTCTTTCTCAAGGATGCTGGACACATCCATCTTTACCCTGATAGGATGCTCTTGCGGTTTGGGGCGCACCCGTTCGATCATGGATACGTTGTAAACCCCGTCAGCCTCTCCCCACCCGCGCCCGAGTAGGTAACGTGATTGCCATCCACCAACGGAGACACTGATGAGCGCAGATACACTCTACGCAAGACGTCAGTACCAACGATACCCCTGTTCACTCCCTGTGCAGGTGATCACAGACAGTGGTTCCTTTGAAGGAACCGCTGTGAACATCGGCCTCGGCGGAATGCTGATCGTCACCGACAAGCAGTGGCCAACGTTTGCGATAGACAGTGCAGTCAATCTGCGTTTTCGCGTCCCCACCCTCAACGGGGATACAGAGGTTACCTCTTGTGTCCGATGGAGCAACGAAAGCGCCATCGGTGTCCAATTCATCGCCTTGGCAGCAAAAGATATTTTCGCAATCAGGCAGTTTACGGACGAGTGGCAGTAAACCAGGCGCTCGATCGGGTGATCCAACCTATGGCGCCCCCTTTCTTTGTTTTCGACAACCGCTTTATGCACGATTGTGTGGGCTGTTTTGTGCCTTGGCAGCCCGTTGCTGTCGCGGCGCCCAAAATGATCCGATTCAACCGTGCCTTGGCACTCGAACTCGGTCTGGATGCCGAGGCACTGGACAGCCCGCTGGGTGCATCTCTTTTGTCCGGCAACCAAGTACCGGAGGGTGCACAACCCCTCGCACAAGTCTATGCAGGGCACCAATTCGGCCACTTTTCCCCACAACTCGGCGATGGCCGCGCTCTATTACTCGGTGAGTTGATAGACCGCTATGGCCAACGCCGTGACCTGGCACTCAAGGGATCGGGGCGTACCCCGTTTGCGCGGGGAGGCGATGGCAAAGCAGCCGTAGGCCCAGTGTTGCGCGAATACCTCCTCGGGGAAGCCATGCACGCACTTGGTATTCCGACCACCCGCGCCCTGGCAGCGGTGCGCACAGGGGAATGGATTCACCGTGACGTCGGACGCCTGCCTGGTGCAGTGTTGGCGCGTGTCGCGGCCAGCCATGTGCGCGTCGGTACCTTCCAATACTTCGCCGCACGAGGAGAGATCGGTTCCCTCCGCGCCCTGGCTGAGCATGTGATCGCCCGTCATTACCCGGATTTGCAGGATCACGCTGACCGTTATCTCGCCTGTCTGCATGCGGTAAGCGAACGTCAGGCAGCCCTGATAGCCCACTGGATGGCGGTGGGTTTTATCCATGGCGTCATGAACACAGACAACATGACCCTGTCCGGCGAGACGATCGATTATGGCCCCTGTGCCTTTCTAGATGCCTATGATCCGAACACGGTCTTTAGCGCCATCGATGCCTATGGACGGTACGCCTACGCCAACCAACCGATCGTTGCTCGCTGGAACCTTGCACGCTTAGCAGAAGCATGGCTCCCCCTGTTGGACGAGGATCCCCAACGCGCCGTGACGCTGGCCAACGAAGTGGTAGACACTTTTGCCAGACGGTATCAACGCCATTGGATCGCGTTGATGCGAAAAAAACTCGGGATCCTCACCCTAGAGGCGGGGGATCCAAAGCTCATCGAGGATTTTCTGTCGACGATGGCAGAACAGCGCGTGGATTTCACGCTCGCCTTCCGACACCTCTCCGCTGCCTTGTACGGCAACGAAGAACCACTACGCGCCCTCTGGATGGAACCGACGGGCATTGCCGCATGGTTGGTGCGCTGGAGAGACCGCTTGGCCCGCGATGGTGCCCCCCCAGAGGAACAGGCCGAAGTGCAACGCCTGGCAAACCCGATCTACATACCACGCAACCACCAGGTCGAGATCGCACTGAAAGCGGCGGTCGAACACGAAGATCTCGCCCCCCTGGATCGTCTGCTCACGGTATTGTCCCATCCCTTTGACGAACAGCCCGATGCGGCCGCCTACGCACTCCCCGCCACCGCCGACCAAGCAGCGGGCTACCGTACCTTTTGTGGGACGTAGCTCTTGACTGTAGGATCAAACCCCTTCCCGAGGCAAATCGGGGAGGGGCTGGGGGAGGGGTTGATCTTTTGACTTGTCATCCTTTGTATGTGGCGTTAGCTCTACTTCACAAGGAGTAAACCACCATGCGTATTACCGTAGAAAAACCTATCAAAGCAGGAAGACTCCCGAAAGAAATACGCGGGATAATCACAAAAGGGTCTCTTGTTCGCGTATCCAGATGAGAAAGAGTACAAAGAACTGAACAAGAAGGATAAAGCCTCGGTAAAAGAGGCTATCCGGCTTTTTCAAGGAAATCAGTTCGACCCAAAGATTAGAAACCATCCCTTACAAGGAAAACTTGCGGGGCATAGGTCGATCGACGCAGGATTTGACCTGCGTATTGTTTGTAAGGAGCAGGGCAACTATACCTATGTGCTGTTTTTACAGGTTGGGAGCCACAGCCAGCTGTACGGGTAGACACGCTTTGGCGAGATCTTCTAGGGGTATCATCACAAGCGATCGGCCTTTGCCAGCTGTAGATCACTCTAAGCTAATGCGCAGCGCAGCAGCAATGGCCCACGGAGCAAGGCTGATCGCCAAGATCAGCAGCGTGGCCAAAAAGGAGAGATGCGCCACTACCGACAATCCCCCCGCAGCACTGTCCACCGCACCCGCACCAAAGATCAGCACCGGAACATAGAGCGGCAACGTCAGCAACGAAAGTAACACCCCACCACGACGTAAGCCCACCGTCAGGGCTACTGCAATCGCACCGATAAAAGAAAGCGTCGGTGTTCCGAGCGCGAGTGATATGACCAATACACCCGTTGCCGATTCCGGCAGTTGCAGCAACACACCCAAAAGGGGCGCAAGCACCAACAGCGGAAGTCCAGTGGTCAGCCAGTGTGCAAATACCTTGGCAATGACCAACACAGCAAGCGGGTGGGGGGTCAACAGAAGCTGTTCGAGCGACCCATCTTGATAATCCGGGTGAAACATCGCCTCAAGGGAAAGCAACGCCGCCAACAACGCAGCCACCCAAAGGATCCCAGGTGCAATGCGTGCCAGTAGATCCACTTCCGGCCCCAGGCCCAGAGGAAACATCGTGACCACCACCACGAAGAACACCAAAGGGTTGGCAAGCTCCCCCCGTCTGCGCAGGGCAAGCGTGAGATCACGCACGAGCACGGTGCGCAAAGCACGCCCAAGGCGCGGCGACGTCTGCGGATCAACGATCAAGGCTGATCCTTTGGACGGGCATACCGTCTAGCTGCAAGGGGTGATGGGTCACTACCACCACCGCCCCCCCCGCCGCCAAGTGGGTATGTAACATCCCCTCTACCATGCGTACACCAGCACGGTCCAGGGAGGTGAGGGGTTCATCCAAGATCCAGAGGCTTGTCCGAACCGCCAGCAAACGCGCCAAAGCCACACGACGGCGCTGTCCCGCAGACAATTCCTGGCAGGGATGATCGCAATACGCGGCAAGTCCCACGCAACGCAATGTCTCGGCAATATCGACTGTTGGATGGGCAATGGCCAATCCTCTCGCGACCGCAAGGTTTTCTTCGGGTGTGAGCGATCCTTTCACACCATGGTGATGACCGACATAGGAGACCTCGGCAAGAAATGCCTCGCGCCATCGGCCAACCGATCGCCCTCGCCAGTGAACCGTACCGGCCATCGGTTGTGCAAGACCACAGAGGATACGCAGCAAACTCGTTTTCCCTGCACCGTTACGGCCCTCGATGTGAAGCATCGCACCCGCAGGGACGGAAAAATGCAGGTTCTCAAACAGGATCCGATCCCCGCGTTCGCAGGCAAGTCCACATGCCTCCAACAAGGGTGCGCTCTCCATCACGGTGCGTGTGAGGCATCATTCGGATTTTGAAAGATAAAACGGAAATCACCCTCGGTGATCTCGACATAGTCTAGGGTCAGATCGTTTAGGATGGATTGGAAGTGTGGTGCAACCACTAGCGTGATGCCATGCATTTCGGCGCGAATGTCGTCTTCTTTTGGGATATCGAAACCCATGCCGTAGTCTAGACTTCCATCGGGCAAGGGACGTACCGCCAAACGCAAGGCAAGCCCTTCTGTGCCACCGAGGATGGCCGCCCGACGGATCTGCTCCGCCGCTGGCTCAGTAACGTGGATCATAAAATCCTCCTTTTATATAATGGAACCATTAGGCGAACAGCCGTTGCCACCAACGTCGACGATTGTTGGGGGGGGGCAGTGCAGCGGGAAGATCCGTCGGTGCTACAAGCGAGATCGTCCAACTGGGCAAGACCTGCATCCCCGAAGAACCACACGAACTGCCCAAGTGGTTCGGGTCGAAGATTTTAACAAACTGGGGTTCGGATAGGCTGTCTGCGTACACGATGCCGCAATATTCATAGGCGTGGTCAGTACGCAACAGAGTATCAATGCCCTGGATCACCCGCTGCAATGCCTCTGGCACGAGGGGGGCGTCAGGGGGTGGTTCTCCCACATGGTAGACGTACCACCCAGATCCCCCATGTGCGAGCAAAGCAGCCCACAAAGCATCCAGTTGATCCCAGCGCAGTACCCCCACGAAACGACCACGGAAGGCGGTCAGGAAAGGAGAATTGGGAGAAGAAGAAAGGTCGCTCACAAACCGTGTTCCTGAAAGGGAGAGAAAAAAGCTCTGCTAACCGATTTCTGGACAACGAAACGCTTGAAGGGATCAGGATGGCTCCATATACTCTGCGCGTCCAGATGGTCGGTGGCAAGCGGGCACCGTTGGTTCACTCATTAGATCAAGGTATTCTATGGCAGTCGATCTCCCTCCAGATTACCACCCCTCAGCGGATGAGGAGTACATGAATCCACATCATTTGGAATATTTCCGGCGTAAACTGCTGGCGTGGAAGGAAGAATTGTTGTTGGAGTCTCGTGAGACACTGGAGTACCTTCGAGAAGAGAACTGGCAGGAAGCGGACATTGTAGACCGCGCTTCCGTGGAAGCCGATGCCAACTTGGAGTTACGAACACGCAATCGGTATCGAAAACTGTTTCCCAAGATTGATGCAGCCTTGCGGCGCATTGAAAACGGGAGCTACGGGTACTGTGAGGAAAGCGGTGAGGAGATCGGGTTGCGTCGCCTGGAGGTTCGTCCTATCGCCACCTTGAGCGTCGAAGCCCAGGAGCGCCATGAGCGGTTAAAGCGCCAACAGGGAGAAGTGGATTTTTGATCGACGATCCTGGATCGACGGCTTATTCACCGCCCTTGTGCTCCTCTCCTGAGACGTAACGATTCAGCCAAGCGGCGATTCGTGCTACCAGGAGGTCTTCTGCCCCTGCGAACGAATACCCTGTTCCTGGCAATGCTGCCTGTACGTAAGGTTGGCGGCGGTGACGGCGTCCAGCTTCTCGCTCCCTAGCAGATTGCACGGCAAGACGATCTGTATCGCTGTATATATCCAGGATGGGTAGGGTAATTTTTTCCAGCGATGCAGTCGTATCCAGTGCTGTGGGGAGTTTGCCTGTTCCGCCCGCCCCCAGCAGGATGATCCCTTGTACACTGCCCTTTTGTGCGATGTCCACGACACAAGCAGCGGCTACTGCGGCCCCCAAACCATGACCCAACACAATCACGTTGGAGATCAGTTGGCGATTGAACCATGCAATCGCCTCCTGCAAACGGGCGCAGGCGCTGGGTATGGCCAACACATAATCGGCCGCTCTAGAGTCTACCAGCGGCGCTGGGAGCTGGATGGCTAAGGTGTACCAACCATGCAGCGGGAGTGCCGTACGCAAAGTGCTGATGGGGTCGCTGTCGGGATGGGTATCGGGTGCAGGGAGGAGGATCAACGCGCCGTGGTTGGCCCCTCGATCGACAGCACGCACAGACAGCGCCAGAAAATTTCCGATCGAGGACGGCAACCAAACGATTTCTCCCACCCGCAGATGGGTCGTCACCTGATCCGCCCATGTCTGCTCACGCGATGGATCCCATTCAGGAAACACAGCGGTTGTCCCATCAGCTGTCTTGGCAAACACTGCAATCACTACAAAAAACAACGACGCCACGCAACAGCGGTAGGAATCATGCTGAAAAAAACGCATAGATCGGGTAAAGTCCGGTTTCTTTAGTACCATAGCAGAGTCGCTTACCAACACACGAAAGAATCAAAATGGCAGATTACCTGATAGCGCCTTCCATTCTCTCCGCCGATTTTGCCCGTTTGGGTGAAGAAGTGGCCAACGTTTTGGCTGCAGGGGCGGACATTGTCCACTTCGATGTCATGGACAATCACTACGTACCGAACCTCACCATCGGCCCCCTGATCTGCGAAGCCCTTCGCCGCTACGGGGTAACAGCGCCTATCGATGTCCACCTCATGGTCAAACCGGTCGATCGGATCATCCCTGATTTTGCGGCTGCGGGTGCCACCTATATTACCTTTCATCCAGAGGCAAGCGAACACATTGATCGAACCCTTGCACTCATCCGCGAACAGGAGTGCAAAACAGGGTTGGTGTTCAACCCTGCAACGCCGCTCCATTACCTGGATCATGTGATGGACAAATTGGACATGATCCTACTCATGTCCGTCAATCCCGGTTTTGGTGGTCAGAAGTTCATCGCAAGCAGTCTCTCTAAACTGCGGGAGGTGCGTCAACGGATCGATCAGAGTGGCTACCCCATTCGGTTAGAGATCGATGGTGGCGTGAAGGTGGACAACATTCGGGCCATTGCTGCAGCGGGTGCCGATACTTTTGTGGCAGGTTCTGCTATCTTCAGTGCAGGTCGTGCGGAGGATCCTAACCGCTACAATACGGTAATCGCCGCGTTACGCGCAGAACTCGCACAAGCGAAATAACCAGCATGGCACCCCTCGGTATCCGGTTGCCCAAGCCCAGGCTTGTGCTGGTAGACCTGGACGGTACCATGGTGGACAGTGCGCCCGATCTGGCGTACTGCTTGGACGCAACACTCGGCGAACTCGATCTGCCCACGCGAGGGCAAGAGGCAGTGCGGTCGTGGGTGGGCAATGGCATGGAACGCTTGTTGCATCGTGCGCTCACCGGAGCCTTGGAGGGGGTGGCAGATCCCGTGCTCTATGCCAAAGCATGGCCGATCTTCGCAGCGTTGTATGCTGTCCACACAAACCGTCGTACCATCGTGTACGAAGGCGTGCGTGAAGGACTGGATGCCCTGATCCAATTGGGTTTCCCGTTGGTTTGTGTGACCAACAAACATACACGCTTTGCCGTTCCCCTCTTGGAGGATTTGGGACTGGCGAGTTGTTTTCGCTTGCTGGTTGCGGGCGACACGCTGCCCTACCAAAAACCGGATCCGAGGCCGCTGCTTTACGCTATGCAGCATTTTCAAACACCCCCTGAGCATTGCCTCATGGTGGGTGATTCGATCAATGACGTAGTGGCTGCACGTGCGGCGGGGTGTGCCATTGTGTGTGTGGGGTATGGTTATAACCATGGAGAGGATATTCGTACCGCAGCACCCGATGCCGTGGTGGACTCGATCATGGAAGTGGCGCACATGCTGACGCCTGAATAATGTGACTTTAGACCTAGCCCCTCCCCGCGCGGGGAGGGGCAAGCTGAGAATCAACTGCGTTTGCGTTTTGCGTACGCCCCTCTCTCAACTGAATCTCCGCCGCTTATGAACATCGAACAGTTTCGCGCACTGGCCTCCCAAGGCTATACCCACATTCCCGTTCTGCGCGAAGTGATGGCCGATCTCGATACACCACTTTCGACGTATCTTAAACTCGCACGTGGTGCGTATTCGTACTTGCTGGAATCGGTGCATGGCGGTGAAACCTGGGGCCGTTATTCTATCCTCGGTTTGCCCTGTCGCACTCTGGTGCGTGTCGTAGGCCATGAGGTCTTTTTGGAACAAGACGGTGCTGTCGTCGAACAGGAGACGGTAGCCGACCCACTTGCGTGGATCGCCGCCTTCCAGAGTCGTTACCGCGTACCCATCCTTGCAGGACAGCCGCGTTTTACTGGTGGTTTGGTGGGTTATTTCGGGTACGAAACGGTGCGCTACATCGAACCACGGTTGGATAATGTTTCTATGAAACCCGATCCGATCGGCACACCCGATATTCTGCTGATGCTGTCCGAAGAGGTGGTTGTTTTTGATAACCTGAAAGGGAAATTGTACATCGTGGTGCACGCGCCCTCTGCGGGTGGATTGGATGCCTACCATGCAGCAGAAGCTCGATTGGACGCGCTAGAGCGCCTGATCGACCAGCCGATCCCTTTCCAAGGATCGCCCATAGTCGCCGAACCCGCGCAGGAAGAGGATTTTCAGTCCGGTTTTACACAAGCAGGCTTCGAAGAAGCGGTGGTACGTTGTAAACAGTACATTACTGATGGGGACATCATGCAAGTGGTGCTCTCCCAACGCTTGTCCATTCCGTTTCAGGATTCTCCGATTGCGCTTTACCGCGCCCTGCGCCACATCAACCCATCTCCGTACCTGTATTTTCTTGATTTGGCGGATTTTCAGATTGTGGGTTCCTCACCGGAGATTCTGACCCGTTTGCAAGATCAAACGATCACCGTGCGTCCCATTGCCGGTACCCGTCCGCGTGGTGCCTCCAAACCGGAAGATCAGAGGCTTGAACAAGATCTCTTGGCCGATCCCAAAGAACACGCCGAGCACCTGATGCTCATTGATCTCGGACGCAACGACGTTGGGCGGGTCTCCGTGGTAGGGAGCGTGCGGTTGACCGAAAAAATGGTGGTCGAACGCTATTCTCACGTGATGCACATTGTCTCGAACGTCACGGGCCGTCTGCGTGATGGTCTGACCACCATGGACACACTCCGCGCGACCTTCCCCGCCGGAACCGTGAGTGGCGCGGCCAAAGTGCGTGCCATGGAAATCATCGACGAACTAGAACCGGTCAAGCGTGGTATCTATGCGGGTGCGGTGGGGTACATCAGCTGGTCCGGCAACATGGATACGGCCATTGCCATCCGCACGGCCGTCATCAAGGACAACGTCCTTCACATTCAGGCGGGTGCTGGCATTGTGTACGACTCGGTACCGTCCCAAGAATGGGCAGAAACCATGAACAAGGGCAGGGCCATCTTTCGTGCCGTCACCATGGTACACAAGGGATTGAAAGTATAAAACGCCCCTTCTGACCAAATACAAAACACACACAAGCAGCTGCGATCGGTTTAGGTGCGGTATTCGGCATTGATACGGACGTACTCGTAGGACAGATCACACGTCCACACCTCGGTGTGCGCCACACCACGCCCAAGGCCAATGCGGATCGTATACGCAGGACGTGCCAAAACCGCCGCACCGCTCTCCTCCCGGTAGGCGGGGTCAGGCTCTCCCGCATGGACGATGCGCACCTCCTCCAGGTGAATGTCAACCGTGCTGACGTCCAGCCCGGGAAGGCCCGATCGTCCCACCGCCGCCAAAATACGCCCCCAATTCGGATCACCCGCGAACAGCGCCGTCTTAACGAGCAGAGAATGGGCAATCGTATAGGCTACCGTCAAACATTCGGCTTCCTCCCTGCCCCCTTCTACGGCAATGGTGATAAAGCGGGTCGCCCCTTCTCCATCGCGGACAATCGCTTGGGCCAACGTGCGACACACCCCGCCCAAGGCTTCCCGCAAAGCTTCCCAAGCCAACCCCTCTGGCTGATCGACCACTACCGACCCCCGACCCGTCGCCGCCAGCACACAGGCATCATTCGTAGAAGTGTCGCCGTCGATCGTGATGCGGTTAAACGACCCGTCCACAGCCTCGACCAAGCAGCGTTCGAGCAATGCCTTGGGTACAGCGGCGTCGGTCGCGAGGAAGGCCAGCATGGTAGCCATATCGGGTCGAATCATTCCAGCACCCTTGGCGATGCCCGTCACGGTCAGTGCAGCGTCTCCGACCATGACACGCCGCGAGACTCCCTTGGGGACGGTATCCGTGGTCATGATGGCCCGTGCAGCCGCCCTCCAGCCATTCTCGCTCAGGGACTCCAAGGCACTTGGCAATGCGCTCGTCAGGCGATCCACTGGCAACGGCATACCAATCACGCCAGTAGAAAAAGGCAGCACCTCCTCTGGTCTGCATCCAACCAGCTCTCCCAAGACTGCGCAGGTCTTGCGTGCATCGACAAGACCAGCACTTCCGGTACCTGCATTGGCATTGCCGCTGTTGACGAGCCACAGACGGGGAGGGGCGATCGCGAGGTGTTCACGCGCCACGACCACGGGTGCTGCACAAAAAGCATTGCGCGTAAAAACAGCACTTCCTGTTGCACCAGAAGCGAGTTCTACGACCAACACATCCTGTCGTCCGGGACGTTTGATGGCCGCCTCCGCCGTGCCGAGTCGAACACCCGCAATCGGAAAAAGTTCCCCGTCAGAAACTGCCTCAAGACCTTTCGTTGCCATGCTGCACCTATTTCAGAGTATGACTTCTCATGATGATTTCTTAGAACCAAACGCAACGATCTTACGCCAATCAATTATTCCATTCTCACAGAAATCTTGCAAGAACCCTGATGTAAATAGATTGATGACCCTTGCGTATTCTACCAGAAACTCATCATTTTTCTCTTTTGCTTTATATCCGAATGGTTCAATAATATCTACATACAGATTCTTATTGTCAGAAACAAACTCCCAAAAGGCCTGACCGCAATATTTGAAATATTCACCCTTGTTCGGGTTGTTTTCTATTCCATAACAGCAGCCATTGACTGCTATGATGTCCATGCCATTCCCATCAGACTGTAGGGCAACTTTTGCTTTCTGGAAATTATGTCTCATTCTCTTGATCTGGCTACTGTTGCCCCAGTTTGGTCCAGATTTGATTTCTACGATATAATATACCCCCTCTTTCACAAATTCCAAATCAATCCCCTCTAGCCTGCCTGATTTATGACCGCCGAATACTTCTTGACAAACAAATATTGCGACATCTTCTACGAAGTCTCCAAACAACGTCTCTTCCTGTGATTGCAAATAGGCGTCTAGGAGATTTTTTACTAAATCTTGAGCAGTAAGGATATTCTTTGCCTTGTACAGATAAGGATTCTTCCGCCTAACGACACTATTAAAATCAAGATCCTTGATCTTTTCTAAACGGTTAGCATGAAATCTGCCTATATTTTGCTCAACATAGTTTTCTATATTTTCTATGATTAATCGTAACTGCTCAGGAGTGGGTAAAGTATAGTGTTTTTCCTGGCGGCGATGGTGAAATTGTGAGATAAAGACGGACATGGAGACACTCCCTGATCTGAGCCGACTAGATGCTGCGGAGAAAGATGCCTTGATCAGGGAGT
>CAIJYR010000150.1 GCA_903824965.1 uncultured Thiotrichales bacterium | reverse complement strand
GATACAATATGTTACTATAATCATCTCGTCCATTTTACTTCCCCATCGGCAACCAATAGATTGATTACTATAAGGCTACATTAATCCATTACCTCTTGGAAGGATTCTGATGGTGGTCATAGGTGGCAACTTGGGTTATGTATCTCTGTATGTTCCCCCATGCGACCATGATATTCTTTGACGAGTACAGCAGCCCATGCCTGTGACAGTGCGAACAGTGCCAGCAGTGGAAGAATAGTAAAAGAGTGCTTCATCGGAGTAGCCTTATAGACTGCGCGTGCATCAGGGAGAGGATTTCATAGGATCGCAGAGACCGACTCGAATATACTCGATGGCGCAATCAATGCGCTGTAGGGTGCGCTCCCGGCCGAGTACGGCAAGGGTCGCATCAATCGGGGGCGAAGCCGCTTTTCCACTGACGGCTACACGAATCGGTTGGGCCAGTTTCCCAAGCTTGAGGTGATGATCCTCGGCGCACTGTACAATCGTTGCGTGAAGCGTTTCGGCACACCAATCGGTGAGCGCCATCAGGCGTGCCCGCAATGCCTCCAGTGCGGGGAGAATCTCCGGTCGTAGGTGTTTCTCTGCGTCCGGCATGTACCCATCGATATCACGGAAGAAAAACGCACTGTTCACCGCCATTTCTACCAGCGTTTTAGAACGCTCCCGCTGAATTACCACAATCTCTGTCAGTACAGGGCCATCTGTAGGATCAATTCCCAGTTTCTTGAGGTGATAGGCCAAATACTCCGCGACCCGCTTAGGATCACTGCTCTTCAGGTAGTGCTGGTTGATCCACAACAATTTCTCCGCATTGAATGCCGCAGAAGAAAGATTGACATCGCGGATCTCAAAGAACTGAATCATCTCTTCCAGGGAAAATATCTCCTGATCCCCGTGTGACCAACCCAGGCGCACCAAGTAATTCAGCAAGGCTTCTGGTAAATAGCCATTCTCGTGGTACGAGATCACATTCACTGCACCGTGGCGTTTGCTCAAACGGGCACCGTCCTCCCCCAAAATCATGGGAACATGCGCGTAGGCAGGGGGGGAGGCACCCAATGCCCGCAGAAGGTTGATCTGGCGGGGTGTGTTGTTTAGGTGATCATCCCCACGAATGACGTGGGTGATACCCATGTCCCAGTCATCGACCACCACCGTAAAATTGTACGTGGGTGTACCGTCCGAACGAACAATAATGAGATCGTCCAAGGTATCGTTCTGGAAAACCACAGGGCCATGAATGAGATCGTCCACCACTGTAGCCCCCTCGGTGGGATTCCGAAAGCGGACTACGGGTGAAACACCCTCGCGTACCTTCTGATGGTGCGAACAACGGCCGTCGTAGCGTGGTTTTTCTTTACGCGACATTTGATCGTTGCGCATCTGTTCCAATTCTTCCTTGGTACAGTAACAGTGATAGGCTTTTCCCTGCGCCAAGAGTGCTTCAGCGACCGCATGGTATCGATCAAAACGATGGGTCTGGTAAAACGGCCCCAAGTCATGCGCAAGACCCAACCAAGCCATCCCGTCCAGAATGGCGTTGACGGACTCCTCTGTGGAACGCTCCCGATCGGTGTCTTCGATGCGCAAAATGAAACGACCTCCGTATTTTCGTGCATACAACCATGAAAACAGCGCGGTGCGTGCACCACCGATGTGAAGGTAGCCAGTAGGACTAGGGGCAAAACGGGTACAGGGGATCATGGGCATTTTCGGTCAGGGCGATTCAGGGTGGATAGGGTTCTAAAACTCTGCCTTGATTTTACATGAACATCGATCGATACTGGCGCTCCCTTGTGCAGTCGTCCTTATATGGCACGCCATTTTCTTGATGTTCGTCGTACCCTCTGCCCCATGCCCGTGATTCGCACCCAAGATCGGGTGGGTGGCCTCGTTCCTGGAGAGATTCTAGAAGTGGTGTCGACTGATCCGGCTGCGCTGGTAGATATCCCCACTTGGGCCAAGATAAACGGTCATCGGATCGTACAAACGTACAGGGAGGGTTTTGATGTCTTCGTTGTCATCCAGGTCGGTGCATCGTGAGTAGTCATCGCTACCAAGAAACCCAGCAGGCAAATTGGGTGGGTGCTGTCGCGGATGCTGTTCTCGCGGTGATCAAGCTCGTTTTCGGGGTAGTGAGTCAGTCACAGTCGCTTTTGGCGGATGGGTTTCATTCGCTTGCGGATCTCATTGCAGATGGCATTGTGTTGTTTGCCGCCTACCAAGGCAAGGATGGGCCAGACGCCGATCACCCCTACGGCCACGCACGGATTGAAACTGCTGCCTCTGTCATGATGGGACTGGTACTGTTCCTCATCGCTGTGGGCATGATGTGGGACGCCATCAATCGTCTGTTCCATCCAAGCGAATTGTTAGTACCCGACCGAATGCCCCTCCTGATCGCAGGCTTGGCCATTTTGGTCAAAGAATCGCTCTACCGCTATACCCTTGCCTTGGCACGGCGCCACCGTTCTCCCCTCCTTCGTGCCAACGCATGGCATCACCGTTCCGATGCGGTGTCTTCGTTGGTCGTGTTGGTGGGTGTCGCCGGTACGCTTGCCGGGTTACAATACCTGGATGCGATCGGTGCGGTTGTCGTCGGTCTTTTGATCCTCCATGTCGCCTGGGAGCTTTCATGGAATGCCGTCCGTGAGTTGATCGATACGGGACTCTCCAAAGAACAAGTGGAAGGTATCCGGCGCACTATTCTTGAGGTGCATGGCGTGAAAGCTCTGCATTTGTTACGCACCCGTCACATGGGCACGGATGCCCTGGTGGATGTACACATTCTTTTGAATAACCCGGTGAGCAGTGTTTCAGAAGGGCATCAAATCAGCGAGACGGTGCGTGCTGCCCTCATCCGTGAGATTGACGAAGTCGTGGATGTCACCGTCCACATCGATCCGGAGGACGACGAACAACAATCCAGCTGCATGCACCTTCCCCTGCGCGATGGTGTCCTTGAGAGACTGAACGCGGTATGGTCTGGAATTGGCGCAGCACGAGACCTCCGAGAAGTCATCCTCCACTATCTGGATGGTCAGGTTCACCTGGATGTCGTGTTGTCCACGACCCTGTTGGCAGGAAGTCAGAACCCCTCCCAAGCGGCACAGGCCATTGGGACGACTCTCCAACAAGCCGCAGCCGCTGACCAAAGCCTCGGACGCATCCGCGTGCGTTTTGAGCACCCCTAATAAATGCAGTGTTTTTTTACGATCTAACCCGTCTGGCCAACGGGAAGGTCTCCCTAGTAGGCCAATCCTCTTTCACTGGAGATGGAAACGATGTCCCCTGCTGATGTGCTCAAGACTATAGAAGAACAAGAGGTGAAATTCGTCGACTTCCGCTTCACCGATACCCGAGGGAAGGAGCAGCACGTCACCGTGCCGGCAAAGGCAATCAATGAAGACCTCTTTACCGATGGCAAAATGTTCGATGGATCATCGATTGCCGGTTGGAAGGGCATTCAAGAGTCGGACATGATTTTGATGCCAGAAGCGGCCACTGCGGTAATGGATCCCTTCACCGACGAGCCTACGCTGAATTTGCGTTGCGATATCATCGAGCCAAGCACCATGGAAGGCTATGAACGCGATCCACGTTCTTTGGCCAAACGTGCAGAAGCTTATTTGCAATCCACAGGGATTGCAGATACCGCGCTCTTCGGCCCTGAGAATGAATTCTTTATTTTCGATGATGTGCGTTGGGGTGCTGATATTTCAGGCAGCTTCTGCAAAGTAGATTCCGAAGAAGGTTCTTGGAACACGGAACGTGTCTATGAGGGTGGCAATCTGGGCCATCGCCCCTCCGTCAAAGGTGGCTATTTCCCAGTCCCTCCAGTCGATTCCCAGCATGACATGCGTGGTGCCATGTGCTTGGCCCTAGAGGAAATGGGCATTGAGGTGGAAGTCCATCACCACGAGGTCGCGACCGCCGGACAAAACGAGATCGGTGTCAAGTTCAATACGTTGATCCGCAAGGCCGATGAAGTCCAGATTCTGAAGTATGTGCTCTGGAATGTCGCCAAGTCCTACGGCAAGACAGTCACTTTTATGCCGAAGCCCATCGTTGGCGACAACGGGAGCGGTATGCATGTTCACCAATCGCTCGCCAAGAACGGTGTCAACCTCTTTACGGGCAACCTGTATGGTGGCCTGTCTGAGACGGCATTGTATTACATCGGGGGCATCATCAAGCACGCCCGCGCCCTAAACGCCATCACCAATCCGACTACCAACAGCTACAAGCGTTTGGTACCGGGTTTCGAGGCTCCTGTGATGCTGGCGTATTCTGCACGTAATCGTTCGGCTTCTATCCGCATTCCTTATGTGACCAACCCAAAGGCGCGTCGCATTGAAGTGCGCTTCCCAGATTCTATGGCCAATCCGTATTTTGCCTTCTCTGCCATGATGTTGGCGGGGCTGGATGGCATCATGAACAAGATCCACCCAGGCGAGCCGATGGACAAAGATCTGTACGATCTGCCACCAGAAGAAGAGAAGAATATCCCGAAGGTATGCCACTCCCTCGACATGGCGCTGGACGCTCTGGACAAGGATCGTGGCTTTCTTACGGCGGGAGGCGTCTTTACGAACGACCTTATTGATGGCTATCTTGCCCTCAAGGAACAGGAAGTCACGCGCCTACGCATGACGACCCATCCGGTTGAGTTCGATATGTACTACAGCCTGTAAACGAAAAAACCCCTTCCCGCTATAGCACACAGTAGGAAGGGGTTGGGGGAGACAGGGTGGTTTGGTCTTGAAATCTTGATCTTGAAATCTTGATCTTCAACGCTCGAATCTTGGCAACTTGCCCAGACAAAAGCCAAAGATCAGTCAAAACCAGCCTCCTCCCCTCCCTGCCACTCCTCCCCAACGGGGAGGAGCTATGTCTAAAGTCAACCCAACGTCAAAAGCCGTCAGAATCTCGACTTCTGGGAGGATGATTTGCTTCTGGAGTGAGCGTTCCGAGAGGATCCACGCTCGTCTCCCTTGAAGCGATGAACGAGCTGTCGTAGATCATCGACGCCCTGAACAATAGACACACTAGAATGTGCTGTTTTCTGGGCACCGCTCGCTGTCTCTTCCGCCACATTGCCAATGCTAATAATGTTGCGGTTCATCTCTTCTGCGACGGCGCTTTGTTCCTCGGCGGCGGTGGCGATTTGTGTATTCATGTCGGTAATGGCAACCACCGCATGGGTGATGGCTTCCAAAGACTCTCCGGCACTCGCAGCCTGTTGTACGCTGGCTTCTGCTTGTTGGCGCCCTTCCTTCATGGCACGCACCGCTTCTTGGGCACCCGTCTGAAGGCGTTGGATCATGGCTTGAATCTCTGCAGTGGACTGTTGTGTCCGACTGGCCAAGGTACGCACCTCGTCCGCCACCACTGCGAAACCACGACCCTGTCCCCCCGCACGCGCTGCTTCGATGGCTGCGTTCAGTGCCAACAAGTTGGTTTGTTCGGCAATGCCACGAATCACGTCGAGAATGGTGCCGATGTTGTTGCTTTCGGTTTCTAGACGCTGAATCACCCCTGCGACCTGTTCGACAGCCGTGGCCAATTGACCAATGGTACCAATGGCTTTAGCGACCACTTGTCGTCCATTGGCGGCCTCTGTCTTCGCACGGTTGGCGGTGTCAGCGGCGGTTGCGGTATTGCGAGCAACCTCATGAACGGTTGCGGATACTTCATTGATGGCGGTGGCTACCTGGCTGATTTCGGTGCGCTGGTGCTGGGCACCTGTATTCGTCCGTTCGGCCACAGAGGAGAGTTGAGAGACCTCGCCCACCAATTTGCCAATCGAAGCATTGACGTGCTCGATGATGCCTTCAAAATGCTCCATGACCGTGTTAAAGGCATGTGCAGCGGTCTTGAGTTCGTCGCCACCCTCTTCTGAAATGCGCGTTGTGAGGTCTTTGTCATCAGCGACCCGAAGCAGGGCATTGCGCAGACGATCCATCGTCACACTGACGGTTCGAGCGAGCAAAAAGACACCCACCACCAACGCAACCAGCGTAATCTGCAAAACCACTTCGAGGAGGAAGCGACTGCCAGGAAGGGCGTCAGCAAGGATTATAAACATCAACACTATTGCAAGCACAATCCCGCTGATCAGTGGGACAAACCCGTTTTTGAACGATGTCATCAATGTCTCCGATTCTCTCTACTTTCCACGCCCGGGGGCGACGAGGAAAGGGGACGGTTTACCCGACTCCTTTCCTTTGTTGTCGTTGTCACACACGCCTACGGGCAGAGTGACGGAGCCTTCTGGCCCCACACCTCCGCCAACCTCGCCAATGTCGCAATGCAGCCGATTGTAACAGACCGCAGCACCACACTACCCCAGTTTACCATCAATGGGGAATGCAGATAAGGGCAATCGACCGCCAACCGCAAGACATCCACCGCTAGAACGACTCAAAGCCATCGGGTACACCTACCATCCCAGGCTTTGACCTGTCTAGTGCTCTGCCCTTGGGTGCAGGCATACCCTTGCGTGTGCCCGGCTGTACTGTCGCTCGTGTGTTTTGGGCGTAGGATTTTTGGGGTATCCGTTCCTCAGCGATCCGGAAGAAAGCAACCAGCTCTTGGAGTTGTGCAACCTGCGCACCCAATTCTTCTGCTGTGGCGGCCAATTCTTCGGCAGAACTTGCGTTGTTTTGGGTCAGGTGTGAAAGCTGGCTCATGGCATTGTTGATCTGACCCACGCCTCCGGACTGCTCCCTAGAAGATGCAGCAATATCCTGCACTAACTCAGAGGTCTTCGAGATAGAAGGCACGATTTCACCGAGGAGGGTACCTGCTTTCTCCGCAAGACGCACACTCCCCGTTGCGAGTTCACCAATCTCCCGCGCCGCAACTTGGCTGCGCTCGGCCAGTTTGCGAACCTCTGCCGCCACTACCGCAAAGCCTTTGCCGTGTTCGCCCGCTCTGGCGGCCTCGATGGCTGCGTTTAGGGCCAGCAAATTGGTCTGGTAGGCAATGTCATCGATGATACCGATCTTCTTCGCGATCTGCTTCATGGCGTCCACCGTTCCGCTGACTGCGCTCCCTCCCTCCTGTGCCTGTGCTGCTGCCTGGATTGCCTTTGTATTGGTGATCTTGGCGTTTTCGGCATTTTGCGTGATAGAGGCACTCATTTGTTCCACCGCAGCACTTGTTTCCTCGACACTCGCCGCCTGTTCGCTCGTTGCCTGACTGAGTGCTTGCGCGGTCGCCTCCACTTGGGTAGCGGCGTTGCCTAATTCACTGCTGGTGTGGTGAACCTCCCCGATGGTGTGGGCCAACTTCACCACGGTGTTGTTCACGGAGTCGCGCAGTTGGCCCAACATGCCATGGTACTGGGCAACGATTTGTTGATCGAGCTGACCGTTCTCTAAGGCTGACATGACCCGCATCACCTCGGTGACAGGGCCGACCACAGCATCTAGGGTGGCGTTGAACCCTTCGATGATCCGGCGATAATCCCCCTGGTGACGATTCGTATCGGCACGCACCGTCATGCGCCCTTCTGAACCCGCTTGTGCGAGAACACGCACATCCTCAATCAGGGCGCGGATGGCAACACCCGCAGCGTTCAGGCTCTCACGGATGCTGTCGAACTCCCCAGGCCATGGATGCTTGATGGCCGCTGGGATCTCACCACGACCCACGCCGCCGGTTGCCGCCCGTATCTCGCCGACCACATGCGAAAGTTTGGCAACGGTGCTGTTCACCGTGTCCTTGAAATGTTTGAGCTGACCTTTGTAGTCCCCGTTGACCTTTTTGTTTAGCTCACCCTTCTCTATTTCCGTGAGTACCGCGACCGCTTCGTTCACCGGAAGAATGATATTGTCCAACGTTTGGTTAATGCCCTGTACCAGTTTCCTGAAATCACCCTGGTGTTTCGCAACATCAGCACGTGTATCGAGTTGCCCATCGGCTGCCGCTTGGATAAGCCTATCGGTATCGCGGATCAAGGCTTGGATCGAGGCAATCACGTTGGAGACGGCATTGTACATGGTCATAAAGGTTTGCTTGACCGCATCGGTGTCCTGATCGGACTCTGCCGCCTGAAGGGTCACGCCCAAATCTCCGCAAGCAATTTTGCCTAGTGCATTCTGAACCTTCAACACCTCTAGATTTTGGTATTCAGATACCTTCGTTGCAATACGCTGTGCAGTACGGATCTGTGTTTGATCCAAAACCACCTCAAAGGCACCAACCACCTGGCCTTGCTCGTTTTTAACGGGAACACCGATGTACTCTATTTCAAGCGTTAAATCGCTGCGTGGCTTTGCAGTCGTTTGTGATCGGCTCAAGCGTACATCGACCATCGCACGTTGACAGGCACAGCGTTCTGTGTGGCAATCACCGGTATTAAAGTACGTTGAACAGCGACGGCCACGCAGTTGTTCAAGGCTGCTCTGCCCGACGGCCAGCCCTGCTTTGTTCATATAGAGAACCTGAAAGTCTCGATCGATAATCATGGTAGGGAGGGGCATTGCGTCTAAATAGCCAACCATGCAATCTATGGTACGATTCACCCCTTCCACGATACGGAGATACTCTCCCTTGTGCTGGCTCGCATCCACACGGCTGGTCAGTTTTCCCTCAAGGGTGGCCTTTGTGGTAACGCCTAGATCGGTCATCAGCGATTGCAGCGAGGTCGTCATGATTTGCATGGCCGCCATCAAACTAGCAGTATCGCCAGCTTCTAGCATGATCTGGGTCGAAAAATCGCCAACCGCAATCTTGTTGGCGATCTCCGCAGCTTGGGCGGGTTCGCCACCCAAGAGACGCATCAAGGTACGGATGATGTTAAAAGAGATCGTGATCAACAATACAATGCCAATGGCTCCGAATACCAGCAATATATTTCGGATTTTCTGGTAGGTGGTTTCTGTTTCTGTGCTATCCGCATCTTCTCGTTGCTGTAGGTATGTTTCGATTTGCTTGGCGACCTTGGACATGCCTTCTGAGGCAGGACGATCCATGCCTTTGACCAATTTATCGACTATCTGGCAAGACTGAGGATTATTCTTATCATACGATTTGAGCGCATCACGGTATTGGCTGCCAAGCTGTGTATGTGCATCCATCAGGATCTCAGTATCGGTGGTTGTGAGACCCTGCTTACGCATGAGATCGATAGCGTTCTGCAGGTTCGTCTGTACCTGTTTTTCCTCTTTTTCAAATTGAGAAAAGTATTTCTCGTAACTGGCAGCGTCGTTGCCACGGATCAACATGTCCTTCCAATCCTGTACCTGGGTTTTGAAGGCTACTTGTGCGAGTTCTATTGTCATCGCTGCATTGGTGAGGCTATGGATAGAAACCTGGTTGGCGGCGAGATCATTCTTGAGGTCGTACAGTTGGTAGAGGCTGCCCGCGATGGAAAACAGCAACAGCAACACAGACACCCCTGCTAACATCATCAGCCGGGCACGCATGTTCATCGAAGTCTCCGAATTTGGTATGGAACGTGTGGGCAAGGAAGCGTGCAACCATCCCCGTCACACCAGGACAGAGGGGTGTGCACGAGACGGCGACCCAAGGGGCGCAGGAGGCACAAAACGGTCAGCCTGGCATGGTGCTTACAACACTGGCCATCAGGTTGTTACCATTCTGTCATGGAATCTATGGGATCAGCAACTGCCAAGACGCACAGAGGCAGGGGCAAAAGATCCATCCCCCGCCTCTGTGTAGAGGCTGACTGTTTGCCGTTGGTCAGTGACTAGGGTGTCTTGACTGTCTCTCCGGCGAGGAACAACCACGTTTCTACCACAGCGTCTGGGTTGAGGGAGACACTAGAAATCCCTTCACCAATCAGCCATTTGGCAAAATCAGGATGATCGGACGGGCCTTGTCCGCAAATACCCACATACTTTCCTTGGGCGATACAAGCCTGGATCGCTTTGGACAACAAGATTTTGACGGCGGGATCGCGTTCGTCAAACAGCGAGGCAATGAGGCCAGAATCGCGGTCTAACCCCAGGGTCAGTTGGGTCAGATCATTCGAACCAATCGAGAAACCATCAAAATACTGCAAGAAAGCATCTGCCAACAAGGCATTGGAGGGGATCTCGCACATCATGATGACACGCAACCCGCGTTCCCCGCGCCGCAAACCGTTGGCTGCGAGGAGATCGCTCACCTGACGGGCCTCGTCCACGGTACGTACAAAGGGGATCATCACCTCGACATTGGTCAATCCGCGATCCTCGCGTACCCTGCGCAAGGCGGCACATTCGAGTTCAAAACAGTCGCGGAAGTTCTGCGAGATATACCGAGAAGCGCCGCGAAATCCAAGCATCGGATTTTCTTCGTGCGGCTCGTAGGCTTGGCCGCCCAGAAGATTTGCGTATTCGTTCGACTTAAAATCCGACAAGCGCACAATGACGGGCTTTGGATAAAACGCCGCTGCGATGGTAGCAATGCCCTCGGAGAGTTTTTCGACGTAAAACTCGACCGGATTTGCGTACCCTGCGATCCGTTCATCGATCGCGGCTCGGAGATCGGCACCTAAGCGTGCATACTGGAGGATCGCCTTGGGGTGAATGCCAATGCCACGCATGATGATAAATTCGAGACGCGCCAACCCAACCCCCTCATTGGGCAAAAACTGCGCGTCAAACGCACGTTCCGGATGGGCAATGTTCATCATGATTTTGACCGGCAGCGCGGGCAAGGTATCGAGGGCAATATCCTGTACTTCAAAGGGCCAATTCCCTGCATACACATGCCCGATGTCGCCTTCAGCGCAAGATACCGTGACCTCAGCGCCATCGGCGATGCAGGTCGTGGCTTCCGAGCAGCCTACGACGGCAGGAATGCCCAACTCGCGTGCCAAAATCGCGGCATGACAGGTGCGCCCTCCCCGGTTGGTCACAATGGCGGCCGCACGCTTCATGATGGGTTCCCAATCTGGGTCGGTCATGTCCGTGATCAGCACATCGCCCGGGCGTACTTTGTCGATCTCGCGCACCGAGTGCAACACACGGGCAACCCCTGCACCAATTTTCTGGCCGATGGCACGCCCCTCTACCAGAATCGTACCGCGCTGGTGCAAGTGGTAGCGCGTGATGCGTTGGGTACGGCTTTTGACTGTTTCTGGACGTGCCTGAAGGATATACAGTTCGCCATCGAGACCATCTTTCCCCCATTCGATGTCCATGGGGCGACCGTAGTGTTTCTCGATGAGGATGGCTTGTTTGGCGAGTGTTTCTACCTCGGCGTCCGTGAGTGCAAAGCGGTGGCGATCGGTTTCGGGCACGTCCACGACCACTGTGGCGTGGCCCTGTACTTCGCCGTAGATCATTTTGGATCGCTTCGTCCCCAAGGTGCGGCGCAGAATGGCATGTCGATCCCCAACGAGGGTCAACTTGTGCACATAGAATTCGTCCGGATTGACGGCCCCTTGTACGACCAGTTCTCCGAGGCCATAGGCGGCCGTGATGAAGACCACATCGCGAAAACCAGACTCTGTGTCCAAGGTAAATAATACCCCACTCGTTCCGAGGTCGCTGCGCACCATCCGCTGAATACCCGCCGAGAGTGCAACGGCATCGTGTGGGAAACCATGGTGGACGCGGTAGGCAATGGCACGATCGTTGTACAGGGACGCAAAAACATGGTGTACGGCCTGTTTGACGGCCTCAATGCCACGCACATTCAAAAAGGTTTCCTGTTGGCCCGCAAAAGAGGCTTCTGGGAGATCCTCCGCAGTGGCCGAAGAGCGTACCGCCACTTCGATGGGGTGGCCCACCTCCGCTTCCATCCGCTGGTAGGCTGCGACAATGGCTTCTTCCAGCGTGGGGGGGAATGGGGTTTCCATGATCCACTGGCGGATGGTATCGCCAGTCCTGGCCAAGGCACGGACGTCCTCAACGTCGAGCGAATGTAGTGCGGTTTCAATACGATCCGCGAGGCCGTGTTGGGCTAGAAATGCTCGGAAAGCAGCAGCCGTCGTCGCAAACCCCCCCGGGACTTTGACGCCAACACCAGAGAGATGGCCGATCATTTCTCCTAGCGAGGCGTTTTTGCCGCCTACGCGACCCACATCCCAGATGCCTAGGTGTTCAAACCATATGACTTGTTCCATTCTAGAATCCTCGAATAGACCTGTTGTAGTAATGGTTGTTAGGGAATGGTTGCCATGCGGTTGCGTTCTAGCATTGCGTCAAAAGCGTCGAAAATGGCATGGACGTATTGGTGTTTATAGGGGAACTCGTTGGCGTCTGGCAGCACTGCGGACATGGTGGCATTCGCTTCAAAGACCAACACCTGACCATCCGGCAAAATCGAATAATCAATGCCCGCATAGTCCATGTTCATGCGCTGACCAATGGCTTCAACGGCGGTTGTGACCACAGACCCCAAGGCCGACGCCGGGTTTTCGAGGAAACGACGCTCTTCGTCATGTTTCCAGGGCACGGCCAGCATTTCTGCGGAAAAATAATGCACAAGCCAGCGCGGAGAAATGGCCAAATGGTAGGGGTATGCTTTCCGGTCAACAAAGATCGTCCGGTACTTTCGGTAGAACCCGTCCTGACTTCGGTAATCGTGGTAGGCAATAAAATAAAAGACATCTGCACCCGAAAAAGTCATCTCGGCCAACTGTTCAGGCGTTTCGACTAGGACAACCCCCAAACCACCCTGCCCCGATATGGGCCGCACAATCATCGGGCAAGTGATCCCTGCCCGGGCCAATCTTTCGGGGAGTTCGGCAGGAACGATTGCATCACAATCGATCCGAGCCACGGGGGGCACCACAACATTCGGGATCCCTGCCAACAGTTGCGGCATTCGATCACGGCGCGTGGGTACAATGCACTCAGGGGGATTCAGTACCTTGCGTCGCCGCCGATTCATAAAACCCCTGATGCGTGGAATCGACGGGGGAATCAGATCTGCATTGCCAATGGCATTAAAAATGACATCATACGCTGGCAACTGTTCTTCTTGTTCCTCGGTGGCACATTCGACATTCCATGTGATCCGTGTGTTCACGTGTTTCGGGATCAACGTATCGATGGGTACATTGCCATCCCCTGCAGCCGAGAGCACCAAAACCGTTCGACGATGGAGCGGCGCACGCTCCGTGATCAATGGTTGTGGGCGCAGCGCATGACTGCGGTAGATCTGCGCCTCCTTCAAGCGTCCATCACGCTCCAGAATGGACGCCAGATTCATGTTGGCTGCATCCAACGTGGGATCAAGGGCCAACGCACGCCGGAACCATGCCTCGGCGGGTGTAAAGTGTCCCTCGATGCTTTGTACAATGCCAAGGTTGGCAAGCGCGATCCCAAAATCTGGTTTCAGCGCAATCGCCTCCTGGTAGTGCTCGGTGGCTTCGGCGAACTTTTTCTGATCTTTGAAGACATCACCCAAGTTGTTGTGGACTTCGGCACAACGGGGATCGAGGCGCAACCCCTCCTCGTAGTGCACGATAGCTTCCTCGACCTTGCCCTGGCCGTATAAGACCGCACCCAGGTTGTTGTGGGCGTTGACATGATCGGGTTTGATGACCAGTGCGCGTTGGTACAACGCAACCGCTTCTTCTACATTGCCTCGCGCATGCCACGCAGTCGCCATGGCAAAAAGAAGCTCCGGATGCGTCGGTTGAAACACAAGCACGCGTTCATAATACTGCAATGCCTCCTCGAACCTGCCCTGATCTTGCAGGACGGCAGCCAATCCAAAAAGGGCATCTGGGTGATCGGACTGTAAAAGCAATGTCTTTTGGTACTGCGCCATGGCATCGTTGTGTTTGCGCTGTGCCCTGAGGGTAATCCCAAGGTTCACATAGCCATCGGGGTGATCTGGATGGGCGGCAATCACCTGCTGATAGACGGCGAGTGCCTCGTTGTGCCTCCCCTTGGCCTGGAAAAGAGCGCCAACGATCATCGCTATCTGGGTCAGATCGGGGCGTAGAGCGAGTGCTCGCTGGTAGTGTATGAGGGCTTCGTCTGGCTGCCCTTTCGCGTGCAGCACGGCACCTAGGTTGATGCTTGCTTCCACATACCCTGGTTTGAGGGCCAGTGCGCGTCGATAGGCAACCAAAGCTTCCTGGAGATCGCCTTGGCTCTGGAGCCAGGTACCGAGCACCAGATGCACGGTGGGGCGGTTGGGATCAAGCGCGATCGCCTGACGGTACTGCCGAATGGCCTCCGCGATGTTCCCCGTGGCTTGGAGTGCATTGCCCAAATTGATGTGCGCATCGACATAGTCCGCTTGCAGGGACAGTGCCTGTTGGAAAAGGGCCATGGCCTCTTCCGGGGGCAAAAGCAAACCTAAGTTGTTCAGTGCGGTAACGTACTTGGGATCCTGCGCCAGGATACGTCGATACGTCTGTTCGGCCTCTGGCAAACGTCCCGACTGATGGTACCGAACTGCTTCGGAAAACAGTTCTTGGAGGGCATGGGATGCCCCTGGTGGTTGACCGCGTCGGCGATGCTTCATCAGCGTGGCCTGATTGATGTGCTGGATGATGTACTTGTTTGTTCGTTTGTGTGCTGCATCCGCACCCGAAGGGGGCGAGAAAAGAGAGCCCCATGGGCAAGTGACCCACGAGGCACCCTGATAGGCTACAAGAAGAAGAGGTTTATTTCCTCATCTTTTCTTCAAACGTCCTTTTGCTCATTCTGTTTTGATCACAGCAAGCCTGGGCTTCGCTGGCTGCTCTCATAGCAGCGTCTGCTTTGCGGCTGGCTTCCTTGGCGGTCGACAGTGCTTGGCTCGCGGTATCCTGTGCCTGTTTGGCGGCTGCGGCATTGTCCTCAATGGCCTTCATGGTATCGGTGCTGGCGCAGCCAGAAGCCAAACCCAGAGCGAGGGCCAGTGCGGAATATTTCGCAAATTTCACAACGTTTTTCTGCATCTCATTTCTCCATTGGAGGTTGATAGTTGATAAAGGAACAAAAACTGCACCCCATGGGGGGAGCAACCGGTAGGCACAAGCGTAGTGCCCCGGTTCTGGTGTAGACACAGCAAACACAGCATCGTACGAACGACGGAGGCGGCGGTGTCCATAGCAAGTCAAACCTGTGGATTCATCGGATGACAACCCGCGTCCCCACCTGCACCCACCGAGCAAGTTGCTCAATCTCTTGATTGGTAAGCGCGACACAGCCTTTTGTCCAATCAAACCTACGGTGGATACCGAGATCCCCTGTGCCCAAACCGTGGATACCGATTGTACCCCCCAATGGGGTATCCTGAGGGGGTAAGCGTCCCTCCGACAATGCGGTACGAAGGGTGTAATAGGTATCAATGTCAATGAAATGGCGCTGATAAGCACGCTCCACGTGCTCCTCATTCGGGAAGTTTAACCCGAAAAAAACATCAAAGGGACTAGAGCGATTGATCCAAGCCACCTGAAATTCACCCGTCGGGGTCACACCATTGCCAATCTGACGCTCATTGGCAGCACCACCACGACCCAGCGCAACCCTGGGGTAGGTATGCTCGCGTTTTTTTCCATCGAACACAGAAAGAGTGTGGGTTGCAGTATCCACCAAGATCCAGCGACCCTCATCGGCCCGAACAGCGCCGATGCCGCAGGATACCAAAACAGCCGCTATAAGGGTATGGTACGCGAGACTTCGGGACGCAATGCGGTTGGCCATGGAAACTCTGTGAAAAAGGACAGCAGAGTAATTGTATCATAAATCCACAGGAAAGCGACAGCCCTGCATGCACGTGCCCGTCGCCCGTCAACCACCCCCGCCTTTAAAGGCGAAGGCTTGTGAAAGCAAGCCTGGGGTTGACCAGCCTAAGCCACAGAGTACCGTGGCGACAAAGCAACGAAGTACAAGACTTGCCCCCTGGGGCGGTTCCTCAACTCCAGGCACTGAAAGCAGCAGAGGCACAGACACGCGCCGGGTACGCACGAAACGGTCTGCCGCAAGGTTCGCAAGAACCGAAGCTGCGTTGCAACCTGGCCGCGAGGGGAGCCACACCGTTCGATACTGGATCGGTGTGCGTCACTAGGCCCGTAAGGGCTGACAGCTGGGAAAGACCGGCACCTTTTACGGACGAAAAGACGGCTACCCAAAACCGTCTCCTTTCATCCCCGCCCTGAAGGGCAGGGTTTCTCGGAGACATTGATGATTGCGGCGCACGCACTTGATTGAGGAAAAGGCAGTGAATCTAGAGAGTATTTGTAGTGCTTATCGGCGCCACGCACGCTACTACGATGCCGTGTTTGGCCCTGTCCTGCACCCGGGGCGCAAGATCATCGTAGAAACGCTGCACGTAGATCCTGGGGAACGGGTGCTAGAAGTCGGGGTAGGCACCGGCCTCTCGCTGCCTCTCTATCCATCCACGGTGCGCGTGACCGGGATTGATATCTCCAAGGAGATGCTCGAAATCGCACGGGCACGGGTCGATCGCGATCAAATACAGCATGTGGACGCCTTGCTAGAGATGGATGCAGAGGCGCTTCATTTTCCTGACGCCAGTTTCGACAAAGTCGTAGCGATGTATGTGGTATCCGTGGTGCCGAATCCCATTCAGGTGATCCAGGAGATGCGTCGTGTATGTCGGCCTGGGGGTGAACTGTTTGTTGTCAATCATTTTCACTCACAGCGTCCGATCATCCGTGAGATGGAGGATCTTCTGGCACCGTTGTCCAAGTTGGCTGGTTTTCGCCCAGATATGGATCTTACGGAATTTCTACACAGCACCCAATTAGACGTCATCGAAAAAATCCGCGCCAATCTTTTTGGGTACTGGAAAATCCTACGCTGCCGACGTGACCCCCTTACTTAATCGCAAGCGTCTGTTTCAGAATGCGTGGGGTCATGAAAATCAGCAGCTCCGATTTGCTATCAGAGGTGACACTGTCGCGGAACAGCATCCCTACCCATGGCAAATCACTGAAGAAAGGAACACGACTGACCAAGTTTTGTTTGTTTTGCATATAAACACCGCCCAGCACCACGGTCTCCCCATTGTTCACCAGCACCTCGGTGTTGATTTTTTTCGTATCAATAGGAGGTGCGCCCGAAGAGGCACTGCCGGACGCTGAATCGTCGTTGAGGTCAATGGTGAGGAGAACACGGTCATCTGGGGTAATCTGTGGTTTTACTTTGAGGGTCAGGGCCGCTTTCTTGAAGGCCACCGCAGTCACCCCCGCAACGCCCGTACTCTGTTGATAGGGGATGTCCTGTCCCTGTTCAATCGTTGCTTCCTTTTGGTCGGAAGTGATCACGCGGGGGTTGGCGACAAGTTCACCGCGTGCTTCTGATTGGAGCGCAGACAGTTCGAGATCCAGCAGATAGCGAGGATTGAGCAGCGCAACAGCAATGGATGGCCCACTGAGACCGCTCGAGGGTAAGGTAAAATTCAACCGATCGGCACTGGCCGAAGGGGGGGTGATGGCAGCATTGGGCGTGCCTGCAGTCATGTTGCTTCTGGCACTGTTGATCATGGTATCCGTTGCGCTCAACGAACCAGAGGTGGCGATGACATTGTGACCGCTCTGCTGGACGCCCGTCACGCCGAAGGCGATCCCAAGATCCTTTGCAAAGTTTGCCGTCGCATACACAATGCGTGACTCAATCTGTACTTGGCGCACGGGCACGTCCAACGCGACAATCAGCTTACGAATCTCGCTCAGTTTTTCGCTGGTTTCTTGGATCAGGAGGGTGTTGGTGCGTTCATCGACGGCCACAGATCCGCGAGCAGAAAGCAGCGTGCTCGGCGTACTGGGCCGGGCACCTCCTGCGGTGGGCAGGGCACCCTGAGCAGTGCCCTGCGCAGCGGGTTGCGCACTGGATTGTGCTTTCAGGAAAGCAGCCATGTCCGAGGCTTTGGCATAATTGATCTGAATGAGTTCCGTATGCAGCGGGGCAAGGTCGACCACGGTTTGCTCCGCTTCGAGTTCTGCCTTTTCGCGCTTAGCGATTTCTTCGGCAGGGGCCACCATGATCACATTGTTGGTCGTGCGCTTGGCCAACCCCTTGCTCTTTAAGATAATGTCGAGTGCTTGATCCCAGGGCACATCGTTGAGACGCAGGCTTAGACTTCCTTGCACGGTGTCACTGGTGACAATGTTAAACTTGGTGAATTCGGCGATGAGCTGAAGCACAGCACGTACATCAATGTTCTGAAAGTTGAGCGACATCCGATCCCCGGTATAACCCGCCCGTTCTTTTTTGGCTGTTTCCTGTTCTTCCTTCGTCAAGGGGCGGATTTCTACCGTGAAAATCCGATCCGCTTGGTAGGCGACGTGTTCACAGTTTTTCCCATTGCTAATCACCATATGTACATTCCCGTTTTTTGGGGAGGTATCGATGGTGTGTACCGGTGTGGCGAACTCTGTCACATCCAGACGTCGCCGTAACCCAGGGGGCAGTTGTGCGCCTTGAATATCGACCTGAATCTCGTCCCCCTGCTCGTGTACGTCGACACCGATGGCAGAATGGGACAACGTGATAATGATCCGTCCCTCCCCATTGGTGCCACGCCGAAAGTCGATATCCTCAACAGCACGTATCGAGGGAGTATAGGCAGCCTCTGTCGAGACTGGATGCGCAACGCTCGGTTCTGGTTGAACAGATTGGCTCGGCACACTAACCCCCTGTGGCGTGTCTAACCCCGAGGGCGGCTGACCCAGCGCCACCAAAAGGCGATTGCCCTCTGTCGTAATGGTGTGAGGTACGATCTGAGCCAGGTTCACGACGACACGGGTTCGACCGCTTGCTTCGGCCGCGCCAATACTCTGCACCACCCCAATGCCCACCTGTCGGAACAAATGCGTCGATTCAATGCGGGTATCCTGCAGATCGATGGCGATTCGTGCCGGACTGTCCGTAGTGAAGGTCACAGGGTTCGGAGGAGGACTCGATAGCACGAGCACAATCTGAATCTGGTTGCCAGGCAGCGTGACAAAACTGATGTCTTGTAAAGTACGATCAGCGGCCTCCACACTCCCAAAGCACAGCCATGCCAAGGCAAGGCCCGACAGCCACTGCATCAGGAGAATTCTGCCTGTGGGATGTTGCGTCATTGTACGAATCATAGCGTGCGTGCTCTACTGTTTGGACAGGGTCAGGGAGGCTTGGCGATTTTTCCATCCATCGTCCCCATCGGGGATGATCTCGGTGATTAAAATCTGTGTATCGGTAATCTGTTCGATGCGACCGTGGTTTTGCCCCATATAGTTGCCGATCTGCACCATGAAGACCTTATTGTCGCCACTGCGCACCACCCCCCAACGCGCACCATTGCGTTCTAGGGTGCCGACCATGTGTAGACCGTCTAGGGGATATCCCTCCAGTTCTTCGCGGTTCCTGTTCAGATCGGGGTGAATGAGGGAAGTCGGTCTTGTGCTGGTTTCCTGCGGGTTTTCGACCGACTTATGCTTGATGGCGGGGGTGAAGGGATCGCGCAATCCGTCTGTGGAAGCGGCGTAGGCAAAAGTTGCGGGGAGTTCCACCTTGGGCAAGGGCGGAACCCCTGCGCCAGGTCTTTTCTTGATGGCTACAATACAAGCTTTGAGGTCGCTTTCGTTGTCCGGCAAAGGGTCTTTGGATCCTACAATGCAAGATTGGATTCTTGCCGCGTCCCCCCCGCCAGAACAGCCGACGAGCACCAAGACAGCCATCATCGCCACACCCATGGTTCGACCCATGGTTCGAATCCAGAAGACAGAAATCGTGGTTAGAAGGTTCATTTGGCAGCCCCCTCTACCGTGGCTTTGCCAGGGGGCTTGCCAGCGGCAGTGCTGGTGCCTTCTTCCTGGTGAAAATAAATTTTCGCGACGACCTCCATGAACAGTTTGCCTTTCGTGGCACCTGTGCCTATGGAAACGTTGTGAAGCGTCACAATGCGTGGTAGAGCCGCCACACCGCTCACAAATTGCCCAAACTCATGGTAGGTACCCATGACTTTGATCTTGATGGACTGGTTCTGAAATCCACGAGAAGTAACTGGTGTTTTGTCCGGTTGAAACAATTCAAATTCCAATCCCGTCGCATTTCCTGTTTGTGAGATTTCCGTAAGCAGTGCTGCCACCTCTGCCTGGCGAGGGAGTTGGTCCAGCATGATTTTGATCGAGTCCCCGAGATCGATGCTCTGCTTCTCATATTCCCCAAGATTGGCAGCGGCCGCCTGGTTTTTCACGAATTTGTCATGCAGTGTGATGGCGTTTCCTTGGGAAGCACTCAGTTCATCGAAAGCAGGTTGGATATAGAACCAGTACCCTGCCCCGAACAGCACCACCACGGCGATCGAAATGATCCCAATGCGTTTTGGCAAAGGCCAACTGCCGATGTTCTCAAAGTCGAGATTGCTCAATTCTTCCAGATTCATGGTCCTACCACCTTTTTTCCGTCGTCTGAGCGAACTTGGCGGGCATGAATGGTGAATTTACTGGTAGCTTCCGCGCCTTGTGTGGCGCTCGTGTTTTGTGTGGTGGCTGTGCTTGTTGGTGCGGTGTTTTGAATAACATCCAGCGTCGGTTCCGCAAGCCACTTGGAGGCTCCCATTCTTTTCATCAACGAAGAAACTTGCGCATTGGATTGCGCAACACCGTCGATGGTGAGGGATTGTTCATTCTGCTTGAGACTGGTAAAAAATACACCATCGGGTAACAACCGTGGCACTTCATCAAAGAGATGCACCATGTCTGGACGGCCTGTCTGGAGATTCTGTACAATCTCTATACTGGCTTTTAGATCTTGTATCTTTTTCTTTAATTGGTTGACCAATTGGATCTTTGTTTCTGTCTCTTGGATTTCTCTTGTGAAGATATCATTCAGGAGATTCTGGTGTGCAATCTCGCTCGCAATATAGAAATAAATGACACCCATGAGGATCAGTGTCATCACCAACGCAGTGGATAACTGTATGATAAATTCTTGTTGGAGTTCCTTGCGTCTAGCAGCACGCCAAGGCAGAAGATTAATGCGAGGCATGTTAGTCAAAACTCCGTAACGTCAACCCACACGCAATCATGAGGGCAGACGAGTCATTGCCCAAGGCGACTGCATTCTCTTGCACACGGGTTGACAGAGACATGTTGGCAAAAGGATTGGCAACAATGGTAGGTACACCGATCTTTTCTTGGATAAAGGCACCCACCCACGGAATACGCACCGTCCCCCCCGACAGCACAATGACATCTACTTTCCCGTATTGACTGGCCGCAAAAAAGAACTGTAACGATCGATTGATCTGTTGGAGCATCGTTTCTTTAAAGGGTTCCAAGACCTTTGACTTGTAGTCATCCGACAAACCGATGTTCTCTTTCTTGGCTTGTCCCGCTTCTTCATAGGACAGGTTGTAGTGACGTTGGATGGCCTCGGTAAGCTGCCGACCGCCAAAAACTTGTTCACGGTGGAAGATGATCTGGTGGTTGTCGAGCACGTTGAGAATCGTCATCGTTGCCCCAATGTCCACCAACGCTACGGTTTTGGTGGCGTTCCCACTGGGGATTTGGTCGGCAATGAGGCTGAAAGCCGTCTCCATGGCATAGGCTTCGATGTCGACGACTTTGGCCAACAGCCCTGCTTGTTGCAGGGCTGCCACCCGAAGATCCACATGTTCCCTTCGGGAAGCCACCAGCAGCACATCCACCATCTCTGGATTTTTCTGAGAGGGGCCGAGGCGTTGAAAATCGAGGTAGACCTCGTCCAGTGGGAAGGGAATGTATTGATCCGCCTCGAACTCGATCTGTGCTTCGATCTCATCTTCCGTCAGGGCAGCGGAGAGCGAAATCGTCTTCGTGACTGCAGAACCCGCAACGGCAACTGCCGCGTGTTTGGTGCGCGTACCCGACTTCTTGAGTGCCTTACCGATGGTATGCCCCACCCCTTCCACATCAATGATGTTGCGCTCCGCCACTGCATTGGGAGGAAGTGGCTCGACTGCATAACTCTCCACACGGTAGAGACCGTTCTGGAAACTCAGTTCGAGGAGTTTGACTACGGTAGAGCTGATGTCAATGCCAATCAGCGGCATCCACCGTTTTTTCAGCGGCCACATACGATCGATTTCTCGCGGTATTTCCCCGGCAGCCATCCGAGTGGGGGGTAGGCAGATCCCCACACAATACCATCCGCCCCTGCGGGGAGGCTAGGGAGCACATGGAACCTCCACTATAGACTGGGTATCTTCAAAAAACAAACCCTCCGCATACGACGTACCGTGAGCACATTCCAACGGTCTGCGTTGCCGTAGACGCCGTGCTGTGTGATCATGGTGCGTTTTTTCCTGTTACCCTGTTACCCTGTTTCCATGGCGGATCATTCAGGAGTTCCCGACAGATGTCCGTACAACACCCCATTATCGCTGTCACCGGCTCCTCCGGTGCCGGTACCAGCACCGTGAAAGTTGCCTTTGAACACATCTTTCGCCGCATGCATATTTCCCCGTTGATCGTCGAGGGCGATAGCTTCCATCGCTACGAACGCGCCGAGATGAAGCAAGTGACGACTGCTGCAGAGCAGGCGGGTAGGGATTTCAGTCACTTTGGTCCAGAGGCGAATCTCTTTGAGGAGTTAGCACAACAATTCAAGCAGTATGGGGAGACGGGAAGCTGCAAGCGTCGCTACTATCTGCACAACGCAGAGGAAGCAGCACCGTGGGGCAAAAACCCGGGGGAGTTTACTGCATGGGAGACCGTCCCAGTCGGTACTGATCTGTTGTTCTATGAAGGGTTGCACGGGGCGGTGGTTGCTGGCGATGTCAACGTTGCCCAACATGCCGACCTCAAGGTTGGCGTGGTACCCATTGTCAACTTGGAGTGGATCCAAAAAATCCACCGCGATACGGCGCAACGTGGATACTCCACCGAGGCCGTGACCCATACTATCCTGCGGCGGATGCCGGATTACGTTCATTACATTACGCCACAGTTCTCGCGCACCGACATCAACTTTCAGCGCGTGCCCCTGGTGGATACCTCAAACCCCTTCATTAGTCGAGACATTCCAACCCCTGATGAAAGCATGGTGGTCATTCGCTTCCACCGTCAAAACCTGCGGAACCAGAACTTCCCCTACTTGTTGGCCATGATTCACGACTCCTTTATGTCACGGCCCAATAACCTGGTGGTTCCGGGTGGCAAAATGGGTATGGCAATGGAATTGATTCTCACACCGCTCATCGAACAGATGCAGGAACGCCGACACAAAACAGGCGTGTGAGGTGAGTGCTGCATCCTTTGCGGATCGGTTGGTTACTTGGTACGACGAGCACGGGCGCCATGATTTGCCCTGGCAGCGTGATCGCAACGCCTACCGGGTCTGGGTTTCGGAGATCATGCTCCAACAGACCCGCGTGGCGACAGTCATCCCTTACTTCGATCGATTCACTACGCGTTTTCCAGGGGTGACCGATCTCGCGACCGCCGAAGTGGATGCCGTTTTGGGTCTTTGGAGTGGGCTTGGATATTATGGTCGTGCTCGTCACCTTCACCAAGCAGCGCGGATCCTCGTCGCACGCCATGGCGGTGTCTTCCCGACTGATCTAGAAGCGTGGTGTGCCTTACCAGGCGTAGGGCGTTCCACAGCGGCTGCCGTGTTAGCGTTGGCCATGGAAATACGTCATCCGATTCTAGATGGGAACGTCAAGCGTGTGTTGACGCGCCACCAGGCCATTGCGGGGTGGCCGCAAGATCCCTCGGTGCTGCACCCTCTCTGGGCGCTCGCGGAAGCATGTACCCCCCACCAGCGGGTTGCTGCATACACACAAGCCATTATGGATGTGGGTGCAACCGTCTGTACCCGCACACGTCCTGCGTGTGTACGGTGCCCCGTGGGACACGATTGCCGTGCCTATGCCTTGGGACGTGTCGCTGATTTTCCAACGCCGCGACCCAAACGGGTACTGCCCATACGTGAAATCCGGCTCGTCATGCTTGTCGATTCCACGGGGGCCGTGTTGCTGGAACGCCGTCCTTCAAGTGGAGTATGGGGGGGCTGTGGAGTTTTCCTGAGTGTCCCTCAGATCACGATCCAGCGGAGTGGATTGCCGTGCACTATGGTGTGACCTATGGTTTGACGGTAAAATCCCTGGCGAGGTGGGAGCGCGTCCGCCATACCCTCACCCACTTCCACATGGAGATTACTCCGTGGTTGTGCCATGTCGTATCGGTCGATCCTGGATTGACTCCTGGATTGACCACAACGAACGAAGACGTAGACAATAGGCATTCTGCACCGAGCAAAGCGTTGGAAGCGTTGGAAGCGTTGGTAGAACGTACAACACTCTGGTATAACCCACGCCATGCCTTACCCGGAGGGGTTGCAGCACCCGTGGCGCGTCTCCTGGCGTGTCTGGGTGTTCACCCGACAGCCCAGACAGCCTAAGAGAGCGAAAAACCCATGAGCCGCACTGTGCATTGCGTGAAACTAGGAAAGGAAGCCCCTGGCCTCTCCTTCCCCACCTACCCTGGCGAACTCGGACAGCGGATCTACCAGCATGTTTCTGCCGAAGCTTGGCAAATCTGGTTGCGCCAGCAGACGCGAATCATCAACGAGTACCGTTTGAGTGTCATCGATCCGAGGGCACGCAAGTTCCTAGAGGGAGAAATGGAGAAATTTTTCTTTGGTGTGACGGCAGTTGAGTAGCTGCCTGTCACCGTTTGACCTAGCGGAATCCCTTCCGCTGCCTGAACGGTTGGAAATTCAACCAGCAGCCGACAGGAAGTGGCGCGAAAGCAAGTCACCCTGGGATGCTTCTCCAGTCTCAGGCACTGACGGGAACGGGAATGACGCTCGATGCAGCGCAAGACCTACTCCCTACCCTGAATGACCTTCTTGTTCTGGGCGTGGAGACATTGAGCAGCGAAAGCTACGTTGCCCGTAAGGGCTGACAGTCGGGTAAGACCGACACCTGTCACAGATGAACAGACGGCTACCCAACAACCGTCTCCTTTCATCCCCACCCTGAAGGGCAGGTTTTCTCGGAGACATTGATGAAAAACTTGACCGACACTGAAACACTGCTCTTTATTGGGTTCATTGTCCTGTGCGTGTGTGTCGTTTTTATGCTGGGATTGTGCATCAGGCATGGGTGCCTGTACCGTTTCCGCCAAAAGGAAGGCCATGCCCCTGGGAGCGTGCCACCTTTCTCCTTGCGACTGCAACGGACGTCTTCTGTGATCGCTACACCCACGCAAGCACTGGACAAAAAACCAGCCGCAGCAGCCGTTTGGGTAGACAGCGTGATCGATGTCGTGTGCAAAGAACAGGCACCTGTTATCACCCCCGCGCCAGAGAAAGAACAGGCTCCTGCCGTTTGGGTCGATCGCGATTTACAGGAAGAGAAAAAACCCTCTTTCCGGCGAATCTGAGTGGTTTATGATCCATCAGGCTCCAAAAGATCGCTGCCAAAGGCGCTGGCCTCTTGACGAGTGGGGTGCACGCTGCTACTATCTCGCCTCGATTCCTCGGTAGCTCAGTCGGTAGAGCGTTCGGCTGTTAACCGAATGGTCGCTGGTTCGAGTCCGGCCCGGGGAGCCAAATACAGAGTCATTCTAAAAGCCCGCGTGATTGCGGGCTTTTTTACATCTACCTCTTGCGTGGTGGTGCATGCTGCACTCCGTCCGTACCAAGCTGCTGACGCTGTTGGTTGCGGTGGTGGTTGCAACGGTGGCTGCCACAACGATCATCCACACCTACCTGTTCCGCACCCACCAAGTCTGGTACTTGCAAGCCAGCGCCTTGGCCGTTGGAACTGCTGTGCGAAGCCTCTTGGAACAACTCCACGCGCAAAAACCGGGTGTGCTCCTCGCATCCCTAGGAGATATGAATCGTTATTGTCATGCCATTGCCATGGCCAATTACCCTACCCTAGCCGCGATCGCCGTGATCGATGCCAATGGCAAAACCCTGTTCGGTAATATCCCTTCGGAAATACGGAATACGCCCCTTGTGAATGCGTTATTCCAAGATCGCACGGTTTTGGCCAACCTATTGGCAGAGGATAAACCTCGGTTCATGGACGTGGCCCCGGGTGCACGGGGAGACCTCTCACCCTCTATGACAGCAGTGATCCCAATTCATGGCACGGGGGGAGAGCCTACAGGTGCTGTGGTCGTCGCTTTGTGGGCGGATGCCGTGGAGCACGATCTAAGGACACTCGTGCTCACCTCGCTTCTTGCGGGGTTGTGCGTGACCCTCCTTGCGGCTGCCCTAGGACGATGGGGTGTCGATTGGGTGGTTATGAATCCGCTCCAACGCTTGTTACAAGCCATCCGAGAGGTCAGTGTGCAGGGCGCAGGCACGGGGGGACGCATCGCAATCGGAAAGGCGGATGAACTGGAAACCCTGGGTCAAGCCTTCAACGATATGCTGGAACGCCTAGAATCATCGCGCTCGGCGTTGGCACGGAATGAGCAATTCCTAGAGGTCATTGTGGAAAACATTCCTATCTTATTGGGTGTGCAGGAGGCCACAGATTTGCGGTTCGTGCGCTTTAACCGCGCAGGGGAAAGTATGTTCGGCCTTCGACGCGAAGAGCTGTTGGGACGCACCCCACACGAGGTATTCCCGACAGAAGCCGCTACCCGCTATGTTGCACGCGACCAAGCTATTCTGGCAGCGGGCGTGCCGGTCGATGTCCCAGAGGAGCGCGTTCAAAGCAAAATATTGGGAGAACGGATCTTTTATACCCGCAAAATTCCCCTCTTTGACGAACAACGACGGCCGGTGTACCTACTGGGGATCTCAGAAGACATTACCGAGCGACGACACATGGAGGACGTGCGTCGGTTTGGTGCGTTTCAGGCGGGCATCGCCGAGATGAGTGTTTCTGTGCTTCACAACATTGGCAACGCCGTCACCGCCGTTACCGACGACGCCGAACAGATTTTACGCAGTGCAAAAGAACTCGCAAGGGTGGCAGAATTGTTGGCGGCCGATATTGAACGAACGGAAATCACCGTGTCCTTGATGGACAAAACCACCCAGGGAGAACAGTGCATCGCGGTGCTGAGACGACTCCTCACCGTGCAACGAGGCATTGTACAAGCCATTCAAGAAAATGGCCTTCAAGAACGCTCCGAACGGATCGAGCGCAGTGTGCGTCACATCGCAGACATTGTTCGTATCCAACAAAGCGCCGTTTTGCCAGGCGGGGGTGCTTCCGCCCTCAGCCTACAGCGGGTCTTGGAGGATGCTCTGGTGATGCAAGGAGAAAGTTTGTCTCGCCACGACGTGACGGTTACTATGCAGCTTGACACCAGCGTAGACGAGATCACTACCTATCGCAACCGATTGTTGCAGGCACTCATCAACCTGATCAAGAACAGCTATGAAGCCATTCGTGAACGGCAAATGGAAGAACACATCGCGGGACACATCGTCATTACAACCCGACCCGCAGTGGGAGGACAAGTGGTGCTCTCCATCGCAGATAACGGTATCGGAATCGAACAAGAACGATTGCAAAACATCTTTCGCTTTGGGTATTCCACCAAGGTACGCGGTACCGGTTTTGGGTTACACTCGGTTGCCAATTTCGTACAGGAACAGGGTGGGCGTATTGAGGCCCACAGTGCTGGCCGCCATCAAGGAGCAGAGTTCGTTATTCAGTTGCCGTTGCGTATGATTCGGGAGTCGCCCATCCCCGCCTAAACCCCAAAATCCAACTTTCGTAGAATTGGATGCTTGGTTGCCCATGTTGTCCGGGCGATCGGGCCAAACGTGTGGCAAACTCATGTCCATTGCTGAAAAGTCACAATCGGTTGCCAAACCAGAGGCGATCAACCGCAGGGTGCTGATCGTCGACGATGACGAAGCGATTCTCGCGACGTATCGAAGCATCCTGCAACCCCGTGCAAGCGGGACAGAATCGTTGTTGGCTATCCTGGGCGACAGCCCTCAGGAGCCGAGAGAGTGCTTTGAGGTGGCTACGGCCACCCAAGGACAGGCTGGGGTAGCCCTGGTGCGTGAGGCACTTTCCAAGAACGCGCCCTTTAGTGTAGCTTTTCTCGATATGCGGATGCCCCCCGGTTGGGATGGCTTGCGCACGGCACAAGCGATGCGTACTCTTGATCCGGATCTGTACATCGTGGTTGCCTCTGCGTATGCCGATTACACGGCCGATCAGATTCAGAACAGCCTCAATCGCGATACGGTTCTGCTGCGTAAGCCGTTTGGTCGCGACGAGGTGTACCAGCTGACGCGCACGCTTGCCCAAGGATGGACGAATCGGCGTGCCCTACAAGACAGCAACCGAGATCTGCAGGCACGTATCGCAGAGCACGTCCTGGAGCGAAAAAGGCACCTCGTGAGACAACAGATACTCACGGACGCTGTGGCCCATTTGGTGTGTGTGGGAGATTGGATGGGCAATCTCTCTTTGTTGCTGGAGTGGATCACGCAAGCGACAAAAACGAATCGTTGTTATCTTGCCACCTGGAGTATGGACGGCGCGAACCTTGACAAATGGTGTGTAGTCCCACATCTACAAGAGGACATTTCTGGCGTCATTGCCTCGTTTCGTGCGTTACTGGGAGAGGCGGAGGGTGAGTGTTCGATCAGCGCAACTGCTGATGTCCTGGTGGCACCCTTATTCCAGGATGGACGGCTGCAAGGATTGCTGGCCTGTGAGGGGCTAGAACAGGGACGAGCGTGGTCTACGGAAGACCAAGAGGTTGTTATGACCTTTGCACACATCATCGCTGTGTGTTTTGCGCAATGTAGGCAATAATCTTGAAGCAATGATCGTACTGAATGACTCGTTTGATAGGAGATATCGTATGGTGTCACGTCTGTTTTTGCTGTGCTGTTTGTTTTTGTTTTCGGTTTCCGGTGCTTTTGCTGCGGAAGCGCAGGGGAGCCCTCCTCCCCAGGCCACCCCGCCCCGCCAGGCTACTCCCCCTGAGACGGTGGCTCTTTCTCCCGATGTCATGTTACAGAACGGCATCACTGCCTTGCTCCAAAAGTTCAAACAGGGTGGCAGTCAAGACGATGTGATGGCGTTCCTAAACCAGGAAATCGTGCGCTATTTTGATCTGAGCTATATGGCGCGTTTGTCTGCAGGCTATTATTGGAACCTGCTGAATGACGATCAACGGCATGGCTTTGAAGAATACTTCAAGCGTACTTTCTTCCAGGCATTGGCCCGCCAGATATCCAGTCTAGGTACGCCAGAGATTCAATTTTATCCTGCGAGGCCCGGTCTGCTGCCCAATGAGGTTACGGTCAGTGCGCGGATTGTCCAGCCCAAGGGAATGGCTATCCTCATGGATTTTCATTTTTACCACGGGGATCAAGGCTGGAAAATCTTCGATGTCGTAGCCGATGGTAGCAGTGCTGTGATGTATTATCGCCATATGTACGGCGAGCTTGCCAACCGCTATGGTATTGAAACGCTGTTGGCTGCACCCGCGAAGCCCGCTACGCGGTAAGACATGTTGAGTTTTGCTTGTGTATCAAACCCCTTCCCCGAAGATTCGGGGGAGGGCCTAGGGGAGAGGGGTGAGATTTTAATTTAATTTATTCATGTGATTTAAATAATCAGAATCAAACTCAGAAGATCACCTCACCCCAACCCCTCTCCTTCCAGGAGAGGGGCAAGCTGAAAATCAGAGGGTTGCGACTTGCCTCGGATAGTGGCTTCATCAGGAAACAACATGACTCAGAATTACACAGCCATTGTCAAACAAGATGAAGCGTTCTGAGTTTTTGTGTTACTGTCAATCCCATCGGTGTGTGGACTGAAACAAACGGAGATACTAATGAATATGTTCAACTGGTTTATGGTGGCGATGAAACAATATGCTGTCTTCTCTGGTCGTGCGCGACGTAGAGAATATTGGTATTTCGTATTTACCATGCTGCTCATTGGGCTGATGCTTGGTATAGCCCTTGGTGTAGTGGCTGTGTTGGTGCAGCTTGAACCCGCGATGCTTGCAAATATTTTTAGTATTCTTTTCTTTCTAGGTCTACTGATCCCATCTATTGCAGTTTTCGTACGCAGGCTTCACGATACGAATCGGAGTGCTTGGTGGATCCTGATTGGTATTGTCCCTATTATTGGTGGTATTGTGCTGTTTGTATTTGTCGTATTGGACGGTACCCCCGGAGAAAATCGGTACGGGCCTGACCCAAAGGGGAGAACAGCAATGAATGAAGTAGGTGCGTCTTCCCAAGCATAATGTGACAAACGCGATCAGTACCCGCGAAGCCGACTACGCTGTAAGACGTGCCCCTTCCCCGAAGATTCGGGGGAGGGGCTGGAGGAGAGGGTTGATCTTGTGACTGGATTGATTTTTTATATTTATTTATAAAATAATAAGAGTCAACCCCAGAAGATTACCTCTCCCCACCCCCTCTCCTGAAAGGAGAGGGGCAATCTGAAAGTCAACAGCCCTACAACAACGGAGCACACGATGGCGATTGAACGTACCCTGTCTATTATCAAACCCGATGCCGTGGCCAAAAACGTCATCGGATCGATTGTTGCGCGTTTTGAGCAAGGAGGGCTGCGTATCGTCGCCGCTCGTATGATGCACCTCACCCAAGAACAGGCCGAAGGTTTTTACGCCGTCCATCGGGAACGGCCTTTCTACCGAGATCTGGTGCAATTCATGACCTCTGGCCCTGTATTGGTGCAAGTCCTAGAAGGCGAAAACGCCATTGTCCGCAATCGGGACATCATGGGTGCCACCAACCCAAAAAATGCAGCCCCAGGAACCATCCGCGCTGATTTCGCAACCAACGTGGAAGAAAACGCAGTCCACGGTTCCGATGCGCCCGAAACAGCAGCCACTGAAATCGCCTATTTCTTCGCACCCCACGACCTTTGCACACGTACCCGTTGATCCAAACCCACTGATCCAAGCCCACTGATCCAAAACGGTGACCGAAACCACCCTCTCTGCACCCTGCACTCCCCCCCCCTCCCACTCTTTGGAATCGGATGCGGTGGGTGCGGTCAACCTGTTGGGTTTGGATCGACATGGCATGGAAGCCTTGTTCGTTGGCATGGGCGAGAAGCCCTTCCGCGCCACACAGATCCTCCCCTGGATACACCGCATGGGTGTGCTCGATCTCGACGCAATGACCAACATCGGCAAAGCGTTGCGGGCGCGTTTGCGGGCGATGGCCCACCTTACCCCCCCGGAGATCCTGTCCCACAGTGTGGCCGCCGACGGAACCCATAAATGGGTCATCCGCCTACACGATGGACAGGCAATAGAAACGGTTTATATTCCCGACAACGAACGGGCTACCTTGTGTGTTTCCTCTCAGGTGGGTTGCCCCTTGAAGTGCGCTTTTTGTTCAACAGGCACACAGGGTTTTAATCGCAATCTGACCGTAGAGGAGATCATCGGCCAGTTGTGGCTCGTCCAACACACACAAACGGCTGTACCGTCGATCAGCAATGTGGTGTTGATGGGCATGGGAGAACCCCTGCTCAATTTCGACAACGTGGTGGCTGCGATGAACCTGATGCTGGACGATCTGGCGTATGGGTTGTCGTGGCGCCATGTAACCCTGAGCACCGCAGGGGTCATTCCCGCACTCGACCAATTGCGTGCTGTCTCTCCGGTCAATCTCGCCGTTTCTTTGCACGCAACCGATGACGCCTTACGCGACCAACTGGTACCCATTAACCGCAAATATCCCCTGGATGAGCTGTTTGCGGCCTGTCGGCGGTATGTCACAATGGACACCACAGGGGGGTCTCATCGGCGGATTACCTTCGAGTACGTGATGCTAGAAGGCGTAAATGACTCTCCCGAACAAGCACGCTCTCTCGTTCGACGACTGCGGGGTTTGCCAAGCAAGGTCAATTTAATTCCTTTTAATCCCTTTCCTGGATCACCGTATCGGCGATCTTCGCAGCAGAACATCGATCGATTTCGTACTATCCTACTGGATGCGGGGATCATCACCATCACCCGCAAAGCACGCGGGGAAGACATCGGGGCCGCCTGCGGTCAGTTGGTAGGACAGGTAGCCAAGCGGTCGGGATTTTCCCCCAAAAACAGGCCAGGCGCTCGCCTTCTTGGAGACACTGATGAACATTCGACCCCGAACACTGCGTAATCCCCGGCTATGGGTGGGATGGATGGTGCTGGTATCGGGGTGCACTGCTCAGCCCCCTTCCGTCGCAACCGCCTACAACGAAGCACCCACCCACGCTGCGGATCAGCAGTATGCGAATCTTGGGCACCAGTATCTGCTCAGAGGTTCTTTTGATCTGGCCGAGGTACGATTACAACACGCCATCCATCTGAATCCCAACCTTCCGGCTGCTCACCATGATCTGGCCGTTGCCTATGGCGAACTCGGCAATCTCGAAGCGGCAGACAAAGAATATCGTATCGCCCTAGAGTTGCTCCCCACAGATCCCACAGTTCTGTATCACTACGCTACCCTTCTCTATAACCAGGGACGCTATTCCGAAGCAGAAACCCGTTTGCAGGCCGTCCTCGCCACACCAAGCGCCGAGGAATGCGCACCCGCCTACGAAGCACTGGGTCGCATTGCCCTCAAGAACCAAGAAGATTCAAAAGCAGAAGGGTATTTTAAAAAAACCTTGGAAAGTGCGCCTAATTCACCGCATTCGTTGTTAGCCTTGGCCAAAATCAACCTACACAAGAATCTGCTGCCCTTGGCACAGAACTACCTACAGCGGTATCAAAGCATTGCACACGACACACCCGAAGGACTGTGGGTGGGTGTTCTGCTAGCACGGGCGCAAGGCGACGATACGGCACTGGCGGCTCAGAGCCAGCGATTGCGGGTAAAATTCCCTGATTCAGAGGAAGCGCGTCAGCTCTATGCCGAACGGCACCACTGAAGGATACGAACGCAAGACATTGGCGCATGTGTGGCTACACAATGCCATTTTTCTTGTATTGCTTCTTGCTTTGGTCGGATTATTGGGCACCTTGTCCAATCGTTATACTTTCTCGATGGATTGGACTGCTACGGGACGCCACACCCTACAGTCGGTCAGTATGCAGTTGTTGGGGCGGCTCCCAGGTGAGGTACGGGTCACTGTTTTTACAAAGGATCTCGATGCTGTGCGGCGTCCCACCACGGCGTTTTTAAAGCGATACCACCGTGCCAAATCAGACCTGACGGTTGAGTTTGTGAACCCGGAAACCGCGCCCAATCGGGTGCGGACGTTGGGTGTGCGTGTGGAGGGTGAAATCGTCATCGCCTACCAGGGACGTACCGAACACCTCACGGTGCTTACCGAGCAGACCATGGCCAATGCCCTAGAGCGTCTTGCACGCACGGGGGATCGGCTCGTTGTCTTTCTACAGGACCACGGAGAGCCTACCCCCGAAGGGACGCTGGGTCTTTTTGCGCAGGCACTTCACAGCAAAGGTGTGCAGACCGCTAGCATGGATCTGGAGGCGATGTACACCCACGAGGACAGCGTTGGATTGTTGATCGTTGGGGGTGCACAGGGGGATTGGTCAGCCGGAGACATTGCCATTCTACAGGCGTATCTGCGACTCGGAGGCAATCTCTTGTGGCTTGCAGAACCTGGCTCACTGCACGGCCTTGATGTGCTTGCACAGACACTCGGTCTAGAGATATCGAGTGTGGTGCTAGAAGATACCGACGCCCAACGGTTTGGCCCTTCCTTTGTGCTGGGTGCGCACTACGAACCCCATCCTGTGACCCAAGCGTTCGACAAACCTACCCTTTTCCATGCTGCGGGTGCCGTTCTCATGCACGCCCCTGGAACGGATTGGCGTGCTGTACCGCTGGTGGAGAGCGGTGAGGAGAGTCGGGTATCCACGCCACCGAAGGTTGGTTTTCTGCCGCTGGGTGTGGCGCTGACCCGCACCTCTGCGACAGCAACCCCCTTGCACCGTGAACAGCGGGTAGTCGTCTTCGGCGGCGGGGATTTTCTGTCCGATGCTTTCCTCGGGAACGGCGGCAACCTGGATTTGGGGCTGAGCGTCGTGAATTGGTTGCTGTACGACGATGATTTGATTGCAATCCCTGTCCATGTTGCCCTGGATGCCTCGCTGTCTTTTTCACGTCCTCTGTTGTGGCTCATGAACGCTGTCTTTTTGATCGCATTGCCCCTGACTTGCTTTGGCGTAGGTGCCCTGGTGTGGTTACGACGGCGTAGGCTCTCGCGGTAGTCTCTCCCCATGGAACAACCCATCCACTTTCACTGAACTGACAACTTTCCCATGCGCATCGACACCATTACCAAGTCAACCTCCATCCTCCTCGTGGTTGCGGCGTTAGGATTGGGCGGTATGCTCGCTTGGGGCATCGCAGAACTCAACGGTGCCTACCGTTACCTCTTGGAATATTCACGCCTCAAGCAGGCGATTTCGGTGGACATGCATCGGGAGGTGGACAGCTATCTAAACAGCGGCGATGCCATGCGCCTCTCCGGAGCCAAGGATCAGCTACGCCTCGTCAAAGATCAACGTCTTGCAGGGTTGCCCCCCGATGTAACAGCACTCCTTGCAAAACCAATCGACGAACTCCTGCGCGATTTCGACGGTATCGTCCTTGGGGCGGGGAAACTCGGCGGGGATACGCAGGGATTGTTGCTCCAAGCAGAGCGTGAGATGCAAGAGGAGATCGACCGATTAGCAGACTATTCGGCGGAAGGCAGTGCAAACGATCCACCCACCGCACAACAGTACCTCAAAGCAAGCCAAGAACTGGCTGCCGCTGTTTATCAGTTGGCATTGGCCCGCGATCAGTTCTTTCATGATGGCAAAGAGGTCTATCATCAGAATATCCTGTCCATCCTTCAGAATGCGGAGACAAAAATCGATCGATTGCAAAAACTCCCGCGATTAAAAGTATTCGAGAAAGTGACAGACGATGACAGTGTCGCCGCTGCCATGGGCGGGGACAGCACCCAAGAGAACACTGCTATGTCTCAGGGGCCGGATCGTGCAGAAGGCATTCTTGGCAACCTACGGTCGCTGACAACGCGCTACCCACAAGAAATAGAACGTACCACGAAAGTATTGCAGAGTGCCATTGCTAGTCGTCACGCGGTGGATGAACGAGTTGCCAATCTAGAAAAGGTGGTGCAACAGGCAGAGGAGAACATCTCGGCCTGGCGAGAAACGGTACTTACGAAAGTACGTATAACATTCAGTGTAGCCGTTGTTTTCATGGTGGGCTTGGCGGTCTTTATCTACCTCTTCCAGCGCACCGCTGTTTTGAACGGTTTGGCGGTGTTACGCAATGCACTGCGCGAACTCCTTGAGGGCGGATCGGTGGATGAGGTGCGAGCACAGAACCCAAAGAACGAGCTAGGGGAGATTGCCACACTCTTCAACCGTTTGCTCGGTGCCTTAAAGACCGAGAATGACGATCAGGGGGCACGCTTGGATACGGTCACCCGACTGGTAGAAGAGGTTCGTACACAACTGAGCGCAGTCGAACACAACGCCATACAAACGATGGCCGGTGTTGCCAACGCCCTCCACCTCATGAGCGAATTGAATGGTCTTGCAAATCGCATCAGTGCAAGCTCGACGCAAGTAGATGCTAATTCCGAAGAGACAGATCATCTCATGGAAATCAGTGCGCGAGAAGTGCAAAAGGTCGTTGCCGCAAGCACAGAAACATTGCATTCCGCACAGACCATGCGTACCTCCGTTTCTGAATTGACGGGCAACGTGGATCAAGTGAACGCGGTACTGTCGGTCATCAATGGCATCGCTACCCAGACCAACCTGCTTGCCCTTAACGCTGCCATCGAAGCGGCACGCGCTGGCGCACAGGGACGTGGCTTCGCAGTCGTGGCCGAAGAAGTGCGAAACCTCTCCCAGAACACGCAACGCTCCATCACGAAAGTCGAGGGGATCTTGACCCGGCTGCGCCATTCATCGCATCAATTTGTGACTTTCGCAAACCAGATTACCCAATCTGCCAATGCCGAGGAACAATCGGCACGAGAAATGACGGTTGTCGTTGCAGGGGTGCGCGAGCAAACCCGCCATTCCGCCACCGTAGCACGCGAGACCATGCAAAGTGCTCGCAACCAACTGGTTCAAACGGCTGTCGTCATCCAGGCTATGGGAAGTATCGACAACCAAATGAGTATGATACGTTCACTCCTTACGACCATCTATGGCAACATGGAGAAACTCGCAGGCGTATTGGAACTGGCTGTCTGACGTTTGATGTAAATATCGATCCTTCGACTTCGGAGACACGCATGATCAAGGTGGGTATTGTCGGCGGTACGGGTTATACAGGCGTAGAGCTGCTGCGTCTCTTGGTGCCGCATCCTGAAGTCAACATCACCGTCATTACCTCCCGTTCCGAGGTGGGTGTGTCGGTCACGAGCCTGTTCCCGAACTTACGGGGAAAGTGCGACCTTCGTTTCACCGAGCCGAGCATCGAAACCCTCGCAGGGTGCGACCTCGTCTTTTTTGCGGCCCCGAACGGCACTGCCATGGGCATGGCCCGTGCACTGCTCGAAAAAGGGATTCGCATCATCGATTTGGCTGCTGATTTTCGTCTCACTGACGTAGAGGTATGGCACCGTTGGTATGGCATTCCGCACCTATGCCCTGAATGGCTCACGAGCGCCGTCTACGGCCTCCCCGAAGTCAACCGTGCAGCCATCGCCAACGCGCAGTTGGTCGCAAATCCTGGGTGTTATCCGACCGCCGTACAACTGGGCTTCCTGCCTCTGCTCGAACAGGGTTTGGTCGATCCAGAACGACTGATCGCAGATGCCAAGTCGGGGGTCAGCGGCGCAGGTCGTAAGGCGGAGCTAGGGAGTCTCTTGTGCGAAGCCACAGAAAGCACAAAAGCCTACGCAGTGCCCGGGCATCGTCATCTTCCTGAAATCCTGCAAGGACTCCAAAGGGTCAGCAAGGCACCTGTGCGCATGACCTTTGTGCCTCACCTCACGCCCATGGTGCGCGGTATCCATGCGACCCTGTATGCCGTCCTGCGGGATCCATCGATTGATCTCCAAGCCGTGTATGAAACTCGCTACGCAGGGGAAGCCTTTGTCGATGTGATGCCCCCAGGCAGTCACCCCGAAACCCGTAGCGTGCGCGGTGCCAACACCTGTCGTTTGGCCATCCATCGACCGCAAGGGGGTGATACCGTGGTGGTGCTGGCCGTCATCGACAACCTGGTGAAAGGGGCTGCAGGACAGGCGATCCAAAACATGAATATTATGTTTGGGTTGCCCGAAACGCTGGGGCTTGAGATCATCGCCTTGTTGCCCTGAGTGGCTTCTTGCAATGGATGGTTGGGATTGTTGACTGTTGCTATAGACATCTATAGTATGCTGGGCAATCTGGTCGGCCATTGCCGTTACCGAACCATTCTTGGAGATCATTGCCATGACAAGCTGCTCTGCTCAAACTGCGTTTGACCCATCTGCCCCCCCCATTTTGTTCACCGACGCCGCTGCCGCAAAGGTTCGTTCCCTCATTGAGGAAGAGAACAACGATGCATTGATGCTGCGTGTGTACGTCACGGGGGGTGGTTGTTCTGGTTTTCAATATGGCTTTTCCTTTGAAGAAGAAGCCTCTGAAGACGATACCCGTATCGAGAAAGGGGGCGTTACCCTCGTCATTGATCCCATGAGTTTTCAGTATCTGATGGGTGCAACGATTGATTTCGCAGAAGATCTGGAAGGGGCGCATTTTATTATCCGCAATCCCAATGCGGTGAGCACTTGTGGGTGCGGATCGTCGTTCTCTGCGTAGATCAATCTTCCGTCAACTACCCCCTGCCTGAAGGCGGGGCTTGTGAGAGCAAGCCGAGGCTTGACCAGCCTAAGCCATAGAGCACCGTGGCGACAAAGCAATGAAGTACAAGACTTGCCCCTTGCGGCGCTTCCTCAGCGCCACATGCTGAGGGCGGCAGAGGCACAGACAAGGTTCGGGTAACTACGAAACGGTCTGCTGCAGTACGCTGCGTTGCAACCTGGCAGCGAGGGGATCCACACCGTTCGATACTTGAGCGGTGTGCGTCACTATGCCCGTAAGGGCTGACAGCTACGGACGAAAAGACGGCTACCCAAAACCGTCTCCTTTCATCCCCGCGCCTCCGGGCAGGGTTTTTCGGAGACATTGATGAAACCGCAGAATAAACCGCAGGATTTTTCCGAAGAGTGCCTGTCTTCTCGCCAGGTTTTTGCTGGCAATTTGCTCAACGTGTATCGGGATGAGGTACTCCTCCCCAATGGGCATCGGTCGACGCGGGAATACATCGTCCACCCGGGTGCGGTGGTCGTGGTTCCTTGGCTCCCCAACGGAAAATTGGTGATGGAGCGCCAGTATCGTTACGCGATGAAGCGGGAATTTCTGGAATTGCCAGCTGGGAAACTCTCGCCTGGCGAAGACCCCATGGCCGCTGTGCAACGGGAACTCCTGGAGGAAACGGGCTATGTTGCCACCCGTTGGCACACCCTCGGTCGGATTCATCCGTGCATCGGGTATACCAACGAGGACATGTTCCTGTATATGGCGCAGGATCTCACCCTCACCAAACCCGATTTGGACGAGGACGAAATGCTCGATGTGGTCGAAATGTCCCTAGAAGATGCCATGAAGGGGATCCGCGAGGGTCTGATCACCGATTCCAAGACTATGGTAGGTCTGTTCTGGGCAGAAAAGTGGGCCAAAGGCGAGTGGACAGTCGAGGGCTGATCCTTGTGTTGGTAATTAGCACTCTCCATCATAGAGTGCTAGAATGGACGCAGTGAAAGTAAGGAGGGGTTTCCATGACGACTACCGCACTGCAAAGGCTTGATCTTGCCCTACCCACGGGCAGCCTTGACGCTTACATCCAGGCAGTGAGTGCCATTCCCGTCTTGAGCGCGAGTGAAGAACAGGCTCTTGCGATTCGCTTGCGTGATCACAATGACTTGGAAGCTGCGCAGCGCATCATCCTGGCTCACCTTCGTTTTGTTGTCCACATCGCACGGGGTTATAGCGGGTATGGTCTACCCCAAGCAGACCTGATCCAAGAGGGCAATATCGGCCTGATGAAGGCGGTGCGCTCTTTCAAACCAGAGCTGGGGGTACGACTGGTTTCGTTTGCGGTGCATTGGATCCGTGCGGAGATGCACGAGTTTATTCTGCGTAACTGGCGGATGGTCAAGGTCGCAACGACCAAGGCCCAGCGGAAGCTTTTTTTCCATTTGCGCAGTGCCAAGAAGCATTTGGGTTGGTTCAGCCGTGGAGAGGTGCAGGCTGTTGCGAGCGCGTTTGATGTCAGTCCAGAGACCGTCCTAGAGATGGAACAACGCATGGCAGGTCAGGATGTCAGCCTAGAGGGAGATGCGAATGGCGACGATGACGAAGGGCCGCTGCCGCCGATCGCCTATCTACAGGATGTCCACGCAGATCCGGCCCATGTGCTTGAACAACAAGACTGGGAGGATTATAAGGAAAACCGCCTTGCCGATGCCATGGCGGCTCTAGATGCGCGTAGCCGCGACATTTTGGAGCGTCGCTGGCTCAACGAAGACAAGACGACCTTACAAGAACTTGCAGATCAATACCAGGTCTCGGCAGAACGCATCCGCCAGATCGAGAAGATGGCCATGAAGAACCTACGCACCTCACTCGAAGCCTGAGGTCTCGTGGGTCACTGCTTTTCGTCCATGCCGAGGCAGTGTGCGGAGGCATGGATGTGTTGTGCGACCTTTTGTTCAGCGAGGTCGCAGATATCGCACTTCCGACACCCAGGGGTTGTGCGGGTAGCTAGCGGCAGTGCGTTGGCCATTGTTCCCCGGATTTGTGCGATGATGTCTGCCGCGCCAGGGGTTTCGGCGAGTAAGCCTTCCAGAGTGATCGCCATTTCTTCCAGTAGCGTTTCTATTTCCTCGCAGTGTTCGCGCTGCTTTGCGGCATTCATAAAGCCATTGAGACAATCGACCAGGGCACGATTCTGTTGATCGATGTCGGCTTGGCCCGTGAGGTAACGGGGCTTCCAGCGTAGGTTTTTCATGATGCTACCTCTGTGCTGTATAGATTTTGGATTAAACGGGGCTGGTGGAGAGGTTGAGCGTTTTCGGTAAACGGGGACTTTTCCAAATCGATTGATGTACCATGGTTTTGCTCTAGGCTCCAGCAGGATCAGTTGCTGCCATTGCTCTCTTTTTGCGCGTGTGCGTAATTGATCTAGCGCACTTTCAGTCTGTATCGTGATCAGATGGGCCACGATACGCCCTTTGGTGTCTTGCTGGACAGCATCGTGCGTTCACTATACCATTTTGATCAAGAATACTGTTAAGCAACTTGCGAAGTTGTTGATCTGGTTCAAATCAACTGTAGGAGTATGATCATGGTCACCTTCGATACCCTGGCCTATGTCAAGACGTTGCGTAACGCAGGGTTCACCGAACCACAAGCAGAAGCGCAAACGGTCGCATTAACCGCCGCAATGTCAGCCAATGAGTTGGCAACAAAACGAGACGTAGAAATCTCGAAAATGGAGCTTAAAAACGAGATCCTAGAGGTCAAACAAGCACTTAAACAAGAGATGTCGGAGGTCAAGCAAGAACTTAAGCAAGAGATTTCGGAGGTCAAGCAAGAGGTCTCTGAGGTCAGGCAAGAAATCAACCTACTGAAGAAAGAGGTTGAGCGTGTTGAGTTATCGCTCAAGAAGGATATAGATCGCGTTGAATCATCGCTCAAGCAGGACATAGATCGTGTTGAGTCATCGCTCAAGAAGGATATAGATCGCGTTGAATCATCGCTCAAGCAGGACATAGATCGTGTTGAGTCATCGCTCAAGAAGGACATGGATGGCCTTGGAAAGGACATGGATGGCCTTGGAAAGGACATGGATGGCCTTGGAAAGGAGATGGATAGTCTTAGAAAGGACATGGATGGCCTTGGAAAGGACATGGATAGTCTTAGAAAGGACATGGACAACGGTTTCAAGGGGATGCAAGAGCGTACGGAGAGCCTGTTCAAGCTTTTACAAGAGCGTACCGCAGGTCAGTTCAAACTGTTGCAATGGATGCTTGGCGTGACGATCGTGACGGTGCTTGGCATCTTCGGGACCATCGTTGCGATCGTCCTACGCGGACACCTCTGATTTTCATGGTTGCGTCGAGGGGTTTGGAAGCACCGTTGACCCCTTCAGATAGGTATCAAAGACCTGCCGAGCGACCGGAGCCGCCATGGATCCTCCGTGCCCTGCGTGTTCGGCGATCACCGCAAGGGCCATCGTGGGCGCTTCAGCGGGGGCAAAGGCCATAAACAGTGCGTGATCACGCAATGCTAACGGTATGTTTTCTGAGACGTACTTCTCTTCCTGACCCAGACCAAACACCTGTGCAGTCCCTGTTTTGCCCGCAATGTGGTAGGTCAACCCAGGTGCAATGTGCTTGGCGGTACCCGTAGTCGAATGAACCACATCTGTCATGGCCTCCGTGACAACGTCCCAATACTCCGGTTTGTCCAAAGCAACCGGATCTTCGCGTTGAGGATCTTGAATTTGAAGAACCTTGGTTGCAGGTTGGGCAATGGCATGAAGAATACGTGGTCGAACGGGTTGTCCACGATTGGCGATGGTGGCGGCAGCATAAGCAAGTTGTAAGGGGGTTGCACTCATAAACCCCTGTCCAATACCCGTAATGATCGTTTCTCCTGGATACCAGGTTTGGTTCCGATTGTCTCGTTTCCATTCTCGCGTCGGCACCAAGCCGCCTAACTCACCACTGATGTCGATCCCCGTTTTTTTACCAAAACCGAAACGGGTCAAATAATCGGCAAGGCGATCGATACCAATGTTGGCCGCCAAATCGTAGAAAAAAACATCACAGGACTCCACGATAGCACGGTGTACATCGACGGTACCATGACCACCGTGTTTCCAACAACGGTATTTGTGTTCTTCTCCCCCTAACCGATACCAGCCAGGGCAATACACAACCTTGCTAGGCGAAATGAGACCATACTGCAATCCCGCCAGTGCAACGACCGGCTTGACCGTCGAACCAGGCGGATATTGACCGCGTAAGGCACGGTTAAACAAAGGTCGGTTCTGATCCTGTTGGAGCTGTTGGTAGCTTTTTGGAGCGATGCCGTTGACGAAGGGATTAGGATCGTATCCAGGCTTGCTCACCAACGCGAGAACCGCACCCGTGCGCGGTTCCAGTACCACCACCGAACCATTGAATTCGCCGAGCGCCGATTCTGCAGCGGCTTGTAGACGTACATCCAGCGTGAGATACAGATCATCCCCAGCAACGGGGGGCGTTCGCTCTAGAACCCGTAATGCACGTCCCTGTGCATTGGTTTCTACTTGTTCGTAGCCTACTTTGCCATGTAAAAGTTCTTCGTAATAATGTTCTACGCCGGTTTTTCCAACGTGAGACGATCCAGCATAACTTGCACTGTCCAGGTTCTGAAGTTCCCACTCGTTGATGCGACCCACATACCCAATGGCATGGGCTGCGAGTGGCCCCAGCGGATAAGAGCGAGAGAGTCGCGCCTGAATATCGACCGCCGGAAAGCGTGGCCGATTGACGGCAAAACGGGCAACCTCTTCCTCGGACAGGTGAAAACGTAACGGTACTGGATCGAAACTGCGGTGTTGACGCACCAAACGCAAGAAACGCTGCCGATCAATGGCGGTAAGGTCGACCACTTTGGATAAATCGTCGAGTGTCTTCGTCAAATTGCCGACCTGTTCCGGAATCACCTCCAGACTGAAAGATATCTGATTCTCCGCAAGAGGTACACCATTGCGGTCGTAGATCAGACCACGAGTAGGCGGTACCGGAACGATTTTAACGCGATTGTCTTGTGAAAGGGTCTGAAAATGTTCATGCTTCATCACCTGCAAATAAAATAACCGCACCATCACCGCAAGGAGTAAACACACGATCCCAACAAACGCTACAATGGCACGTACCCGAAGGATCCGTGCCTCTCGGATCGGGTCTTTGAGTACCCGTGTGATGTCGATCACGTTGCTTTCTCAATGCACCAAAAAACGCCGTCGCAAATCACGCAGCACGACAAAGATCCAAGGCCACAACGCAGCCGTGGTCAGGACTGGCAACCAATACCCGCTGCCTATCGGCCTTTGACCGACGCTCATGCGCACACACAATCCAATCGTTTGGTGAAGAAACGTTACCCCCAGGATCAAAAACGCCTGTTGCCAGCGTGGGAAGACACGCAGTCGTTGATGTAATTTGGTCACGATATACACCGCAAGCGATACACCCAGTGCGTTTTGACCCAACAGAGACTCCTCAATCACATCGAGAAACAACCCGGCAAGCCACGCAATCCCAACACCGACGCGGTGTGGCAACGCCATCGCCCAATACAGCAAGACCAGCAACACCCAATGGGGATGGTAGGGTGCCGCCCACACGGGCAGTGGCAGGAGGGTGAGCACAAAAGCACCCACCAAAGTACCCACAATAATCCACCAGGATCGAGTGTCCCCGATCATCATGGATGCGTAACCAAAGGAGTGACCAAAGGGGCGGGTGTGGTGCGATCCGATGCGGAAGACTTCGTGGATGCCGTGGGTGTGGGAAGCGAGCTAGGGGAGGCGGATTGGTCATTTTTCGGCCACAACAACAAGACCTGGTGACTGCGTTCAGGATGGGCACTGGGTTCTGCGCTGACCTGTGCAAAAGGCTGGCTTGGGTCGCGAGTGACCGAGGTAATGCGCCCGGCAGGATAGCCAGGCGGAAAACGTCCCCCCATCCCAGAAGTAACCAGCAGATCGCCTTCTCGGACATCGGCGTTGTTCAGAATGTACGGCAAATCGAGAGAATTGCCTGTGGCACTCCCCACCGCGATGGCACGCTGTCCGTTCCGCTCCACTTGCACAGGCAGTGCGTGGCTCGGATCGGTAATGAGTACCGCCGTACTCGTCATGGGCGCCACATGGAGTATCTGTCCGATGACACCGTCTGCGTCCAACAGGGGTTGACCTGCGAAGACCCCATGCAGAGATCCTTTGTCGAGGACGATTTTACGGGAAAAAGGATCGAGATCCACTGCCAACAACTCGGCAATCAGCACCCGTTCTCCTATCCGAAAAGGAGAATCCAGCAAGGCTCGCAGTCGCATGTTTTCTGCTTCCAGGGCGACGAAACGCTGGAGTTGTGCACGCAAAAGCACCTGCTGGACTTTGAGACCGGCGTTCTCTTCTAGGAGCGACTGGTGCGAAGACACCATCTCTGATGTCCAGCGAGCCAGTGCCACCGGCAGATCCACCACGAACTGCACAGGGTACACCAATGTGAGAAGGCCCGCACGTAGACCCGCCAAATGCTGGGTACGGTAGTCCAGCGTCATCAGAACGAGCGACAACACACCGAGCAACAACAAACGAATCGTAGCCGATGGGCCCTGGATGAAAAGGGGTTTAATGGGCACCTCGCGTGGTTCAGTACGCTCTTGGAAACAACCAGCCTTTTTGGTCGGTTATTCCACCGCGAAAATGTCCCAGCCTTGTTCGTCCATCATTTCTAATGCTTTGCCGCCGCCGCGTGCCACACACGTCATGGGATCTTCTGCAACGATGACGGGCAAGCCAGTTTCTTCCATCAGGAGGCGATCCAAATCACGCAGCAAAGCGCCACCTCCGGTCAGCACCATGCCACGTTCCGCCACATCTGCGCCAAGTTCGGGAGGGGTCTGCTCCAAGGCCGCTTTCACAGCATCGACAATGCCGCTCAGGGGTTCTTGCAATGCTTCCAGGATCTCATTGCTGTTCATGGTGAAACTACGAGGAACCCCTTGGGCCAGGTTGCGCCCACGGACTTCGACCTCGCGAACCTCGGCGCTCGGAAAGGCAGATCCGATCTCGTGTTTGATGCGCTCTGCCGTGGCTTCCCCGATGAGACAACCATAGTTACGGCGCACGTAGTTGATGATGGACTCATCGAAACGATCGCCGCCGATGCGAACCGACGAGGCGTACACAATGCCGTTCAACGAGATGATGGCAATCTCGGTGGTGCCGCCCCCAATGTCCAGCACAAGCGATCCGGTGGGGTCAGAGACCGGCAGACCTGCGCCAATCGCGGCCGCCATCGGTTCTTCGATGAGGTAGACCTCCCGCGCACCCGCCGCCGAAGCCGATTCACGGATCGCTCGCCGTTCCACCTGCGTAGATCCACAGGGCACGCAGATCAACACACGAGGACTCGGACGGAAAAAACGATTCTCATGCACCTTCCCAATAAAGTGCTGGAGCATTTTTTCCGTGACGGTAAAATCAGCGATGACGCCATCCTTGAGCGGTCGAATCGCCGTGATGTTGCCTGGCGTGCGACCCAGCATCTTTTTGGCTTCCATCCCAACGGCAGCGATGGTTCTGGGGCTGTTGGGAGCAGATCCCTGACGTATGGCAACCACCGAAGGCTCATCGAGTACGATGCCCTTCCCACGCACGTAGATGAGTGTATTGGCGGTTCCAAGGTCAATGGAAAGGTCAGTGGAGAACAAGCCGCGTAGTCGTCCGAACATCAAGGCGCAACCCGAATAGGGTGCCTACACCGAAGAAGAAATCGGCACAGGCAAAGTGGGTGGAAAACGATAGCCCGTGATTCTATCGGTACTGGTACAGCTAGGCAAGATACGAAGGTGGGCTGCACCAACACCCACCCACAGACCTACCTGGCAACACAACCAGCCGCGTGCCAGATGCGTCGCCTGCTCCCCCTGTTGAGCGACGACGAAAACCCTCAACGCGCCCGAAAGGTGATACGAGCCTTGCTCAGATCGTAGGGAGTGAGTTGGACAGTGACCTTATCGCCGGTAAGGATGCGGATGTAATGCTTGCGCATGCGCCCAGAGATGTGGGCGGTCACGACGTGTCCGTTCTCGAGTTGTACTCGGAACATGGTGTTGGGAAGGGTTTCGACGACAGTCCCTTCCATTTCGATATGGTCTTCTTTGGCCATGCAGTTACTGGTTTGACTCAACGTAGAAAGAACGATACCCACCCTGCTGGGACATCGTCGTACCCGGATCGGAATCCACACTTGGCTTGCAGGGGAGCGTACTCTACCGCAATAACGACCACATGGCACACAATCCGTCCGAATATTATTGAGAAAATGTTTACAACCACTCTACGAGGGCGGTTAATGCCCTGTTTGTCGGTCAGTGCACCGTCTGCAATATCGCGACCAGGACGGCGATCCCCATGCCCATGGTTGTGACCACGATGCGACTGCGGCCATGCCTTTGTTCTTTGGAGTAAACCCCTTCTATGTGGCTCATGATGTGTTGCGGACTGCTCGCACGAAGCGGCAAAAGCCGCTAGGCTAGGGTGAACCTCACCCAGACTGTGCGAACGAACAAGGACGATGTGCATCGGATGACTTCCCAGTTACGTGAGGGAATCGTGGCAGCGCAGCCCAGGCCAACCTTGTCGGGCGAGGGTGAGTGCGATGAGGTGTATGTGGTTGCAGGACATAAGGGAAATCCCGACGCGGT
>CAIJYR010000149.1 GCA_903824965.1 uncultured Thiotrichales bacterium | reverse complement strand
ATGTAGGGTCACGATCATGTCTCCATGATCCCAACTCTCGCACCTCCAGGCTCACCTCACGCTGGAAACACACCCTCTCGTTCAGGCTCATCTCACATTGGACAAGGCTGGATCGTGCGCCAACACAACAGATACGCTATCATGGGAAACTGTTGCGTGTAGCTTGCCCCCTTACATGCAGAAAACCGATGGCCAAAGAAGAGATACCTATTACCCAACTCAAGGTTGGCATGTTCGTGACTGCCCTGGACGTCTCATGGATCAAGACGCCTTTTCTTAAACACAGCCTTTTGATCGAGAACGAAGCGCAGATCATAGCGATCCAAGCGTGCGGCGCAACAATCGTAACGATTGATCCTGATAAAGGGGTGGTGCCCGCGAGTGCGCCAACCACCGCACAACCAGCGATCGCACGACCAGCGGCAAGCGCATCCGCCAAGAAACCAGAGACGACCTCTCTCCGCCAAGAGCTAGACACTGCCAAACAGCTCAGGGACTCGACCAGAAAAATGGTGCAGAGTGTATTCTCCCTAGCGCGTGATGGCGGTGTCCCCCGCGCAGAAATGATATCCCCTTTTATCGATCAGACGATTGATTCTTTGTCACGCAACAGTCAAGCACTGATCACGTTGTTTCTTTCTAAGCGCCCCTCCAGCAAACTCTACAACCATGCGTTCAATGTGATGAGCATGTCGCTGTACATCGCCCAAAACATAGGGTATTCGATAGAAGACCAAAGGCGGATCGGCTTGGCAGCCTTGCTGATGGACATCGGTTGGCTCAAGTTGCCCGAAAAATGGTTTGCCTTCCAGACTGCCTATACCGATGACGAATTCGCGAGTATCAAAGAACACGTCGATTACAGCCTCCAATTACTAGAAAAGGGAGACTTCGATCCCGAAGTGTATCGCATCATCGCACAGCACCACGAACGGTACGATGGCAGCGGGTATCCCGCCGAACTGCGGGCCAGCCAAATACACCCCATGGCTTGTATTCTGTCGTTAGTCGACCACTTCAACAGTTTGTCCAATGGCTATTACGACAAACAGCCGATTATTCCAGCACGTGCTCTGCAAGAAGTCTATAAAAAAGCGACGCTTTCGGCACATGAACACTCCTTGGTTCAGTTGTTGATTCGTTTGGTGGGTGTGTTCCCGCCTTCGAGTGCCGTATTGCTGAATACCGGAGAACGAGGCATTATAACCCAGGTAAACTGGAAAGCACCATTGGCACCCAAAGTGCGGATCCTTTATAACAAAGCGATCATGCCTTTGTTGCGTCCTTTTGAGGTTGACCTCGCCAAGCAAGAGAATGAATCTGTCCGTCGTGAAATACGAACGGTGATTGATCCAAGCAATCCACGCGAAGACCCGGCGAACCTCTTGCTCAACAAAGAATAATGCTAACGTTCTATGCCAGCTTTCCAGCTTTCCGGCTTTCCAGCTTCTAAAGCGGTCGTTGTCCCTCCAGCATCCTGGCAATGCTTTCTTTTACCCGTCGGAGTCGATTTCTCACGACGGAGTAGTCGCTTGCGGTGATTTTCCCAATGGCACGCAGACTCTTTTCTTCGCGGTAGGTGAGCACGCAGACGATTCTTAATTCCACAGCAAGACAATCCACTGCACGTCCCACGGCGTCCAGGTCGTGTACCTCAATGTCTTGGGGATGGGTCGCTTGCCAGTCCCGCGTCGGAGGCGTCAGACGAAACGAAGCACAGCTCCTGGAATAGCCAAGCCCCCCCAAATCCACCCGTACCGACCAGCGCCCCCAAGCACGCAGGAGATAATCAATCTTGCCATGGTTGCCGTGCATGTGATCCCTTCCTTCCCTTTTGCCCATGTTCACGACCGTCCTATAGAGGATGGAAAGGGCGTTATCGAAGGAACAACGGAACCAATTGCACAACCGCCGCAAGCAATGCGATCAAGGATCCAAAAGTCACCATCCTTCGTTCACTGAGTCGCTTCCACACCGCTAGTTCAGTCTCCAGGGTCGTCACTCGGGTCGTCAGTTTTTTAACCTCTTCGGTCGATTCTTCCACGAGGTTCATGACGGCGTGGCTTCGCTCTTCCATTGCAACGACGCGCTCCAAAAGATTTTTCATATCCCCCACATCTTGAGACAACCGTTCCAACCGCGTCACCACCTCGATCTGGGTTTTAAAAAGCTCCTGGTGACCAGAACAAAACGGGCTACAAACGTGCGAAGAAGAATCATGCATGGCGATGGCTCCCTTGAATCTCTGCGGTGACATAACCGGCCAGAATTTGTCTCATTTCTGCAAGCCGTTTGCTGGCTTCCTCGGTAGAAATCGAGGTTCTCCCAGGGGAGGGCAACGCTTCTCGGTGGGGTGGAATCTCCGGCCACGCATTTTTTGCAAGTTCTGCACGCAAGCGATTGGTCCAACGGTTCTTCATAGCCCCCCAATGAGAGGACATCAGATCATGGGATCCGATCGAAGCAGCCGCCCAGAAAATGGCAGGATGTGACCAACGATCCTTCCCCAATCGCCTCTGTGTAAGCTCTGCAATGGCTTCTTGGTACGCCTCTTCAGGGTCGATGGGGGGACGACAGAGTTTCAAAAACTCCGGCAGCGTAGGCGGCCAATCACGGACACGACAGGCCGCGATGCCACGCGCAATCTCGGTACCACTGTACCCACCAAGCCACTCCGCCCACACTACGCGCATCTTTTCAGGGTTACAGATCCCCCACATCTCATTGAAACGCCCACCATACAACGACAGCAATATCTCAAACAAACGTTCAATCCAGGCATCTGGCAATGGTGTCGGTCGGGACATCGAAGAGGCGGCCATGGCCCAGGGTTGGTTGGCTTCCTCGCTCGCCGGGACGGTAGCCGGTAAGGGCTGCAACAAAGTCTTCTCGTTTTTCATCTCTGTTTTTCCTAGGGGTCTTTGCGGATGCTTGGGTACGGTTGGCAAACCACTCGGCACGGAATCCGCTCCAACCGAATTCGCACCCAACACGCAACGCTTCTTCAAGGGAAATGCCTGCTTTGGCCGCCTCACGTTCGATGCCTGCAAGGGCCGTGTCCGTGATAGGGGCACGTTTTCGTTTACGCAGTTCTTGCCAATCGGCGAGCACTTGCGGATCGACAGCGTGCAGCGCACCCATTGATGTGACTAATTTCTTGACTCTGTGTGGGGGAGAGATCGGCACGATCTCCTTGTCTTCCTCCTTTTTTGGTGAATGTTCTGGGGAATGGTTGATTGGATGCTGGGCATGGGTAGCCGTGTCGTCACGCGTGACGAGTCCCTGAGGAGGGTCATCGGTACAACCTGTCGCATAAGTGGATATATCTACAACGGGAGTGGTGGCGCGTTGTGCCCAGGCCGTCTGGAGCTCCTCGGTGGTGGCATTCCAGGGCGCAATGACACCCACCTCAGCCAGATCGGCAAACAGTCGTTTACGTCGATTGCGGGTACGATCTTGGCGCTCCCGCTCGTTCTCACGTTTTGCATCCGCCGCTGGTTTCGCGGCTTGGTAGGCGCTGATCTCTCGATCGCACCGCGATTGATGCCACCCGTCTTCGTGCAGCGTGAAAAACTCTGCCAATATCCGAACAACCGCAGCACGCGCACGCTTGGTGCGTGCACGAACCAAGCGACAGACCACCTCTTTGTCAGCAGGGAGGGGCTTTTCGCGGGCGTAATAGCCATCGATCATCCGGCGGTAGACCGCTTCTTCTAGGAGAGAAAGGTGCGCCGTATCGCGAGTGTGATCACCGATGTGGTGTGGGTAATAATTCATAGTGGCGTGTCCGATATCTTCAATACATCAGCTAGTTGCCTCTGGTAGCCCATGGGCAATCGGTGTATCCGTCCCAGTCGTACAGCGGCCCCCACCACGCGATCGGTGATCGCTTGCCCGAGCACTTCAGGAAGCTGAGAGATACGTCCCTTGCTCACCCCGATGGCCTGGGCGAATTGGGTTTTGTTCCCGAAAACGTGGATTGCATCGGTCTTGTACATGCCAGAAGTATAGGCGTCTATCTTTTAATATGTCAACGTTCCTATACAAAGAGCGCGTGACACAACGGCGCTCATGCGTTCGGTTTTGGTGCCGAAAGAACCTGCAGGAAGAACCGTGCGGACTGGTACAGAGTTTAGTAAACTCGCCTGTGTTTGCGTTCCTCTTTTTTTCGTTCGTCGATTGCGTACCTGTATCGCAATGGTCACGTGGGCATTGTTACCCGACGGTTACGCCAAACCGTCTCCTTTCATCCCCGTCCTGAAGGGCAGGGTTTCTCGGAGACACTGATGAGCAAGCTACCAGAGAGAATTCGTCAGCTGCGTACCGACATGGGCCTCACCCAAGAAGAGTTTGGGAAGCTTGCAGGGGTAAAAACGAGGGCCGCCGTCTCTCAATGGGAAAAGGGACGCACCTCCCCCCAGCGAGATGCACTGCTCTCGCTAGAAAAGAATGGTATAGACATTCGACGGTTGCTAGCAGACGACGAACAGCCCCCCCATTTGCCAGCGGTCGTTGGCGCACATTTGCTCACAGCGCCACTGGCGAACGAGTATGTGCTTATCCCCCGCTATGACCACGCGCACAGCGAAACCAAGTGCGAACTGGCTTTTCGGTTAGACTGGATGCAGCGCATGGGATTGACGCCAGGAACCGCATGCCTGGTCTATGCCGCAGGGGAGAGCATGACCCCCGCCATCCACCAGGGCGGTCTCGTCCTCATCGATACGTCCAAGAAAGAACTGAGGAATGGCAAAGTATTCGCCTTTCTGATCGACAACGAAGTTCGCATCAAAAGGGTATTCAAGCCCTTGGGTGGCCAAGACCTCTGCCTTAGCTCAGACAACGACAACAAGCGCCTGTACCCCGATGAAGTCCTGCAGGAGGCGGTGATGGAGGTCATTCGCGTCCTTGGGCAGTGTGTGTGGCAGGGCAGTGCGCTGTGATCGACCCTACCCGCACCGACATTGGGTGCGTTTTTTGTCACGAATGTATAGGCGCGTTGACAACAGATATACGACACTATACAATAAATGCTTACACTGACTGTCTGCGCCTGTCAAGAGGGGGATAGAGGATTTAGGAGGGTGTGGGTATGGGCTGTTATTTGACGATCTTACACTGGTTGTCCTACGGTTTTCATGCCGTCCGCCAGCGTGCGGTTGGGAGTTGCCTCACGCATCACAGAGTCTCTGGGCACCTGGTTGCCTGTGCTGTTTTCTTCCTAGGTTCTATGGTGGGCCGTATAGAGGTGCCTTCGTGCGCGTTGCTCTCTGTGGTGGAAGGGCTCACCCCATACGGTTCTGCCACCCCTTTCCGGTTAGCCTCGGATGGTGGTGGTTTATCTACTACACCACAGAGATTGTAGCCATGTCGACCACTCCTTGGGGCGCTGCACCTGAACTCGTTTCTATCATCGGTGGCCAAGCCAAAACCACCTCCCTCCTGGTTGCTGAGAAGTTCGGTAAGCGCCACGACACTGTTTTGCGTGCTATTCGCCGACTAGACTGCTCACCAGAGTTTACTGAACGCAACTTTGCGGTCAGTGCATACAGCGATTCCACTGGCAGGCAATTGCCTTACTTTGAAATGACCAGGGATGGATTTACTTTTCTCGCCATGAGTTTCACAGGCAAGATTGCAGCCCAATGGAAAGAGCATTACCTACATGCGTTCAATGCAATGGAGGCCACTTTGCAGGCACCCCAAAAGCCAGACATCCTGGAGCAGGCACGTGCAGTGTTGTTCTCTCTGCGCTTTCTTGTCTGCTTTGAGCGTGATGGAACCTTGTCTGTCCAAGAGGTACCCAAGGGTGCAGTGGTCGCCGACGGAGGGGAGCTTCCCTGTCTATTGACCGATCCAGGGGGCCCTTTTACCAAAGCCATGATGCCTTCGATCATCAACGCAGCAACGCAGCGATTGAAAGGAGTGCGAAGTTAGCTACGCGCAGCATCTGCTGTGGCTGTGTGCACAAGCCCTCTCCGAATTGCCTCGGAGAGGAGCTTAGCCGGTCAGCACTCTACGCACATCGTTTCTTGTACGTTGGGTACGAATACGCGGCAAAAGGTATCGGGTCACCAAGGTACCCTGTATCCAGGTCGCCAGCACAGCGGCAGAGAATACAACCAAATATTTTGCTGGATAGGGCAACCTCACATTGTCAATGAAGGGCACATGCCAGAGGTAAATCCAAATGCTGTTCTGCGCAACAAAAAGCATCACTGCCATGGTTCGTTTGTGACCCCTTATAAAATCAGTCACGCTTTCCGCAACCCTCCAGAGCAACAACGTCACCAACAATGCATACGAGAGATAATAAGTCCTCGCCGGATATTTCGATCCTTGCGTATAGACGAAAGTCCCAGAAGTATACCAGTAGAAAAACACCCAACCAGCGAAGAGAGCACCCAGGATGGCCATGAGAATCAAGACCTGTTTTTCCGTGAGATCGGGAATACGAAGCCCAATCGCAAAAACAACAACATAGGGAACAAGATACAGAATCGTACTGTTCCATACCCATTCTAGGAAAGGATCATCCTCGAATCTTTTGTGTGGCGCGTAAAAAAGAAAAATACATTCGTAGATCAGATATACCATCGCCACAACAGACAAGTAGCGCCAGTTCGACGGTTCTCGCTTGCTATACGCAAAAACAAACGGCGCAACCAACGCAACCATGAGAAACACCCGAATGATCCAAACATAGCCAACCCCACCCAACAGGGAATAGCTCAACAAGACATTCTTCATGCTTGGCACCGCAGAGGACGATCCTAGCAAAAATACCAAACACAGACTCAGTGACAAGAAAATCCAAACGGGCAGCACAAGGCGCATGATTCGCCTGAGTACATACTGACGATAAGGCATTTCTCGAAACGAATAGCGGAAAGAAAGTCCCGCAACTACCACCATCAGTGGCACATCGAAATTCCGTATCTGAAAAAGGACAGCAGGAGGATCGACATGCGCAAAGATGATCATGGCAAGACCTATAAACCGTAACCAATCGATTTGTTCATTTCGCGCAGACAGGTCAGTGTTCATGGGAGATTTTGTACTCCAAAGATAAGGTGCTGCACCCACGTAGGGTGGTGCTCTCAGGGACACGATGCCCCAGAACCCTTTAGTGCATAGCAATGCGGACGATATAATAACCCAAGTTGCCACCTATGACCACCATCAGAATCCTTCCAAGAGGTAATGGATTAATGTAGCCTTATAGTAATCAATCTATTGGTTGCCGATGGGGAAGTAAAATGGACGAGATGATTATAGTAACATATTGTATCT
>CAIJYR010000148.1 GCA_903824965.1 uncultured Thiotrichales bacterium | reverse complement strand
CAAATGGCTTTACGCCGTGCTCGGTTGCCTTACGTTTTGTCTCAGCCCGCGATACGGCTGCGGACATCGACAAAACGTACGGCCCTCACGGCTACGCGGGGCTCGTCGCACTACGCTTCGCTCCATGTGCTCCTCGTCTGAAATACCGCTCTTTCTCTATGGATTCTATATGGACCTAGTTTAATCCATTGTCCAATTATTGGGATCCACTTCAGAGTGCTGAATACTACAGTGCCAGTGTTTACGAAACTTTACCCCTGGCGTTACCTCCGTGTTACCCAGCCAGAAACGAAAAACGGCCACATCACTGTAGCCGCTTGTTTTTGTTGATGGGCCCGGCAGGACTCGAACCTGCGACCTAGGGATTATGAGTCCCCAGCTCTAACCAACTGAGCTACAGGCCCTGTGAAGTGACATACCCGAACGCGTCAGTCTCCCATATCTAGGAAGCTGCGTAATTGCTCCGATCGACTAGGATGGCGCAGCTTGCGCAGTGCTTTGGCTTCGATCTGGCGGATACGCTCACGGGTGACATCAAACTGCTTACCAACCTCCTCCAACGTATGATCGGTATTCATGTCGATCCCAAAGCGCATGCGCAACACCTTCGCTTCTCGGGTCGTAAGACCCTCCAAGACACGCTGGGTGGCTTGCCGCAAACCCTCAAACGTGGCCGCCTCACTTGGCGACATGACCGCAGCATCCTCGATAAAATCGCCCAGGTGGGAATCATCGTCATCCCCAATGGGGGTTTCCATGGAAATGGGTTCCTTGGCGATTTTCAGCACCTTACGCACTTTGTCCTCGGGCATCTCCATGCGTACTGCGAGTTCTTCAGGCGTCGGCTCACGTCCCATCTCTTGGAGCATCTGGTGCGATATCCGATTGAGTTTGTTGATGGTCTCAATCATGTGCACTGGAATGCGAATGGTGCGTGCTTGGTCAGCAATCGATCGCGTGATCGCTTGACGAATCCACCAAGTGGCATAGGTCGAGAACTTGTATCCACGTCGGTACTCGAACTTATCCACAGCTTTCATTAAACCAATGTTTCCCTCTTGGATCAAGTCCAAAAACTGCAATCCACGGTTGGTATATTTTTTGGCAATCGAGATCACCAGGCGCAGGTTGGCCTCCACCATTTCTTTTTTGGCACGCCGTGCCTTGGCCTCCCCTAAGGACATCTGGCGGTTGATCTCCTTCAGATCTTGGATACTCATCCCACAGGTGCCGAGTACCTCTAGGAGCTTGTCCTGAATACGCAGGATCTCCTCTTTCTGGCTGGCTAAGGCAGGCGCGTAGGGGGTGTTCGCTTCTAAGTGGGGTTGTAGCCAGGCGTGATCTACCTCATGGCCCGGAAAAGTCTTGATAAAGGCATCACGCGGCATCCCCAACCGATTCACACAAAGGTCTAGGACTTGGCGCTCGTGGCTACGAACGGCTTCGACAATCCTACGTATGTTGGCGATCAAACGTTCCACCGTCTTGGGTGTCAGTTTGAACTTCATGAACAGATCGACCAACTGGTGATACAGTTCCATGGTGCGTGCCTCATGCCGACCGTAGGCGACGGTGGCAGACTGCACTTGCTCGTACAGTGCCCCTAGGGCTATGAATCGGCTGCTGGCTTCGGAGGAATCCAGGCCCGCTTCGGCAACAATCAATGCCTCCACCACCTCGACCTCTTCTTCAATCGCTTCCCCAGCGACCAGATCATCCGTATGGGGAGGCAAGTCTTTCTCGACATGCACGGGCATATCATGGAACCCGCTGATCAACTCGCTGAGGTGCAATTTATCCTGCTCTACCAGAGCGTGTGCACGCAACAATTCAGCGACCGTTTCAGGACAAGCAAGGGCACCAATGACTTGGTTGAGACCTTCTTCAATGCGTTTTGCGATCTCGATCTCGCCTTCCCGCGTGAGGAGTTCAACACTCCCCATCTCGCGCATATACATACGGACGGGATCGGTCGTGCGGCCAAACTCACTGTCAACAGTGACCAACGCCGCCGCTGCCTCTTCTGCGGCGTCATCGTCCGGTGCAACCGGGGTCTCCGTCATGAGCAGTGCATCGGCATCGGGTGCATCTTCGTGCACGCGAATGCCCATGTCGTTGATCATGCCGATAATTTCTTCGATCTGTTCTGGATCGACGATTTCGTCTGGCAGATGATCATTGACCTCGCGATAGGTTAGGAAGCCTTGCTCCTTTCCCTTTGCAATCAACAACTTCAACTGTGATTGTTGCTGCTCTCGGTTCATGTGGGAGATGCTCTCCAATAGTATCGGGAAGTAAAACCCAGCATCCTAGCATATCTTAGCAAAATAGTATCCCAAATAAAAAACCGCACTCACTAGCCTGTTCTCGTACGTGTACAGAGCGCACGCAACTGCCCCTTTTCTGCTTCCGTCAGTGTGGACAGATCTTTTTCAGCCAAACGTGCCGTTTCTTGATCACGTGCCTGTTGCGCCAACCGTTCTAGCGCATCCTTCCACTCAACGGCCATGCCTTCTGCGGGAACCATCGGCGTCCACTGGGCCAATTGGGTGAGGTATGGCCCCGTCTCGGTTCCACGCCAGTGCTCTAGAATAGCGGCCAAGGACAGCGTGGGTTGAGTCTGCAGCAGGGTCAGCACTTCGGTGAGTACACGTGCCCCTGGGATGTTCCATCCTGCGTAGCGAGACGGATCGCCTGCGAGTTTGGCCAGATCGGGTCGCTTCAACAACAGTCCTATGGCAGTACGCATCGGGGAAGTGTGCGTTGCGTGTTGTTCCCCTATTTGTCTGCCAGACTTCCGCTGCATGGGTTGGGTGGTTTTTGGGGGGGGGGGGGTATTCTGAGGCACGGCGACGCTGGATCGCATCAATTCGGACAGCTGATCCAGAGGCAGTTGGGTAAAACCCGCCAATTCTCGCATCAATAAGGCGCGGTAAATCTCGGAAGAGAGGTTGGTCATGAGGGGGCGCACCCGAGCCAATACCTGCGCCTGACGTTCGATTTTTCCAGGGCTACTCTCTGCCTGCAGTGTCCCTAACAAATGTTCAATAAGGGGGGTAGCGCGATGGACGCGTGTCGTGAAGGCATCCAATCCCTCTGAACGTACCAACGTATCCGGATCTTCCCCCTCTGGCAACAACAAAAACCGAATATCGTGCTGATCACGCAGTTCGGGCAGACTTGCCTCCAAGGCACGCCAAGCCGCACTCCGGCCCGCACGATCCCCATCAAAGCAAAACACCACCCGTGAGGTGATACGAAACAACCGCTTGAGGTGTTCTGCCGTGGTCGCCGTACCGAGGGTAGCCACTGCATACGGAATCCCGTATTGTGCCAGGGCTACCACATCCATGTACCCTTCTACTACGAGCAGGCAGTCTGTGGAACGCATCTGCCCCAGAACTTGGTACACACCATAGAGCGCATTCCCCTTGTGAAAAAGGGGCGTCTCGGGTGAATTGAGATACTTTGGTGGGTCATCCCCAAGTTGACGGGCGCCGAATGCGAGGATCTGCCCACGCTGGTTTTCGATGGGGAACATAATACGATGACGAAACCGATCGTACACCCGCCCCGAACCTTCTTTTTTCACCAACATGCCTGCTTCTAGCAACGGTGCCTTGGCGGTTTCGCCCCCCAGTGCGGGCAATAGGTTGTCCCAATTAGGAGGGGCGTAGCCAATGCGAAAGCGTGCAATGACTTCTGCATTCAACCCCCGTCGTTCCAGATAGGCGCGGGCCACTTGTGCTTGGGGATGTTCTCGCAACATGCGTTGGTAGTATTGGGTCGCTTTTTCGAGCCATTCATGCAGGGTGCGATGCTTCTCGCTATGGTCGGGGATCCCGGCACCACGCGGTACCGTAAATCCTCGCTCACGTGCCAGTTCTTCTATCGCATCAGGAAAGGCCATGTGTTCATATTCCATCAGGAAATCAATGACCGTCCCATGGGCATTACAACCAAAACACTGGTAAAATTGCTTTTCTGCGTTCACGTGAAAAGAGGGCGTTTTCTCCTTGTGAAAAGGACAACGCGCCACGTAATTGCGCCCCACCTTTTTGAGGGGCACGCGAGCACGAATCACCTCCACAATGTCTGCGCGGCTGACCAGCTCATCAATAAACGTCTGCGGAATCAGTCCGGGTGCCATACTGGATTAGCCATCGGCTCGTAGGGTAGGCCAAGCAGCGCGTAGATACACCAGCATCGACCACAGGGTCAGCAGAACAGCGAGGTACAACATCGCTAAACCCAATTCCCACACCGGAAGACCTAAGAGGGGTTTGGCATACAAGAGCAAAATCAGGGAGATCATCTGGACAATGGTTTTGAACTTCCCCACGCTGGATACTTTCACCCGTGTTCGTTCTCCTACACCAGCCATCCATTCTCGAAGGGCTGAAATCGCAATCTCTCGACCAATGATCACAGCCGCAGGGATGGTCACAAAAGCATGGGGGTGGTGCTCGACAATCAGCACCAGGGCCACAGCCACCATCAATTTGTCGGCAACGGGGTCAAGAAATGCACCGAAAGCAGAGACTTGCGACAACCGCCGCGCCAAGTAACCATCCAGCCAATCCGTGATAGCACCCAGGGTAAACAGGATCGAACCCAAGGCATGTGCCCAAGGCACCGGCAGATAATAGGCCACCATCAACGCTGGAATGGTGGCAATACGAAACCATGTCAGGAGAGTGGGAATGTTGACACTGCCCTGCCGAGCTACGTGGGTACACGCAACTTGTCCCTGGGGAGTTGATGTTTTTATGGCAAAGCTGCTTGATTCCACGCGGATCCCATCCCTACGAGTTCGTTTGTTTGCGTCAATCCGCGCCTCCGTGGGGGAGGCGACGAACGTAGATCCTGCTTTCGGTACAGGAACCGCCGCCCATCATACTGCAGAGTGCCGATCTACCGCCATGGAGGAGATCCAGGAGTCCGTCGGTTTGGTGCTATACGGTGGTGGACGAAAACCCTGTGTAGCGTGACAATGGGGCTTGTGATGCTCTGAGAGGATGGGTTGGATCATGATGCTTCTTACTGTTGCTGTTGTTTTCCATGGGTTGGCGGTCGTTGTTTGGGTGGGGGGGATGTTCTTTGCCCACATGGCGCTACGTCCTGCTGCCGCGCTCTTGCCCGTCGAGGTACGATTGCCGCTTTTGGTGCGGGTCTTTGAACGGTTTTTTCCGTGGGTATGGGTGTCCGTGGGGATCATCCTCGCTACGGGGTACGGTGCTTTCTTTTCGCTGTTCGGAAGTCCTTCGGTCTATGCAATGATAGCTCTTGGCAACCTCATGGTTGTATTGTTTGTCTACCTCTGGTTTTTTCCCTACCGTCGCCTACGGATCGCGCTCGCAGCAGGAGACCTGCAAAGTGCTGGTCTACAACAAGCGTATATCCGCCGCATTATTCTGACAAACCTCATTCTTGGGCTTATCACCACCAGCGTTGCCATGGCGGGCCATTGGTAGCCGTATGCCGAACGATCTCAGTGCTGGTGTTGCGAGTTTTTTGATTATTGCTTGCTATTATCTTTACCGACAACTACGCGTACATAAAAACCCATTGTATTCTATGAAAAGCATGAACACCTTCGCACGCGATGCCTGGGTGGAAAGTATGATGGCTGGTGGGCCAGGAAAAGAGATTTTGGCAGTACAAACGTTACGCAATTCTACCATGACCGCGACCTTCTTCGCCTCTACTGCCATTTTGTTGGTCATTGGTGTATTGAACCTCGTGCCTCGGAACGGCGCGGTGCCTACGGCTGTTTTTGAGGTTCTTTACAGCCATGCGACGGCGGGAGATGTAGGGGCGTTCAAATTATTGATCCTGCTTGCGCAATATTTCTGGACGTTTTTTTGTTTTTCTCTGGCAGTACGTATCTATAACCACGTAAGTTTTTTAATCAACATCACCAGGAGCCAGTGTGCGTTTATCACGCCAACCCTTGTGGCCGATCTTATTAACCGTGCCGGACATTATTATAGCCTGGGCATGCATACCTATTATCTCTCTTTGCCCGTGCTGTTCTGGCTGTTTGGGCCTCTCTATCTCATCATCGCATCGCTTGGCGTGGTGGTGCTGATGTACCACGCAGACCACGGGATACTGAAACAGAGAAGCACCCCAAACGCATCGAACGGATAGCAGCCCATCGACGGTTTACACGCACCCACAACACCCCATCACCTGCCCCCGATCGTCCGTTTTTTGGGCAGGGTCGCCTATGCACCCGTGTTGCAGGCAATGCAACGATTTACTGCGGAACGCACGCGAGACACAGCCGATGAGATTTGGCTCTTGGAGCACGATCCTGTCTACACGCTGGGCTACGCAAGCCGACCCGAACACCTCCTAGCACCGGGCACCATTCCTGTGATCCAGACGGATCGGGGGGGGCAGGTTTCGTACCACGGCCCGGGTCAGGTGGTTGCCTATACCTTGTTGGACATTGCACGACGAGGAATCGGGGTACGGCAGTGGGTGCACACGTTAGAACAAGCGGTTGTAAACCTGCTCGCAACCTACGACATTGCGGCCCATCCGCGACCGGACGCGCCTGGTGTCTATATTGGGCCTGCCAAAATTGCTTTTTTGGGGCTGCGTATTCGACACGGTCGTGCCTACCATGGCGTGGCGTTGAATGTTGACATGGATCTTGCGCCCTTCGCTCACATCAACCCGTGTGGGTATCCGGGTCTTGCGGTAACTCAGTTGGCCAACCTCGGCCGTTCTGCCCCTTGTTCAGAGGTCGCGGATGCGCTTGCAAAACACTTGATCCGCCTGTTGCATTTGTAGTGAAGGGCCGCTGCCGGATGGACTGATCGCCTTAAAGATTTACCGATCGTGGTCGCTATTAGAATCATAAGTCTCCACGGAGAGAGCCGCTATGGCCAGTGAAATTACCGGCATTCCTTCGACCCCTGCAAGCATCCTGATAAGCAAGGTCGCTGCACAAAATCCAAGCGAACCACGGGGGGTGCAGCGGGTTGACCCGCCATCGGGTGATCGTGTCAGCCTCACCGATGCAGCGATGCGCCTCAGCCGTACGGGTGACAGTAGCAACAGTCAGCCCACTTTTGACAGCAAGCGCGTGGATGATATCCGTAGCCAACTGGCCAATGGGACCCACCGCGTCAATGCGGCACAGGTTGCGAACAAAATGCTCCAATTTGAATCCACGCTGGGGGGTTCGTCCTCCACACCCTAGCCAACGGAGGTTTCGATGAAGCATCATGAACTTGTCACAGAACGTTTGATGGACAGCAAGCGTGTGGATGAGATCCGCCAGCAGTTGGCCAATGGCACTCATCACGTCAATGCGGCGCATGTGGCAGACAAACTGCTCCATTTTGAATCTGCACTCGGTGTTTCGTCCGTCACCTCATAGCGCAGGGAGATATCGATGAAACACCATGACCGTGTCACAGCCTGTTTGCTTACAGAGGCAGAAACAGCCACGGCGTTGTTGTCTCTGCTGGGGGAAGAACGGCTGGTGTTGTCCGGCGGGGATCACCAGGCCATTTTGTTGCTTTCGCACCGAAAACACCTCCTCGCCGAACAGCTTGCTCAAAACGAGCAGGCGCGACATCGTTGCTTGGAAGAACTGAGGCTGCCAACGGATTTGTCGGCACTGGAGAACGCGCTAACAGGGGACGCTGCGAGTGCCTGCCAGCACCTGAAACAGGTGGCGGCAGCGTGCGTCGAACACAACCGCAATAACGGCGTGCTCGTCGAAGACCGACTACGCTATACCCTGCGTGCGCTCGAAATTGTCACAGGCCGGACTTTTGAGACGCCTTCTTATGGGCAGCGTGGTCGCTTAGGACGCTACAGCAACGGGCGCACCCTGGCCACGGCATGACCGGAGGCCAGATCACCGGATCAATTGGGTGGTTCGTGGTGGTGTCTGTGCGCGTGTCCTTGGGGGTCTGTTGGTGTGTGCGGCTGCCCCTCTGTGCCTGGCGGGGTCTGTTGGGTATCTGTGGGGTGCGGGGTGCGTGGGTGTTGCGCTTCCTGGCCTGCCAACGTGACCCGCATCCCTTCTCGCAGTTTGTCGGAACCGTCGACGATGGCCCGATCGCCAGGGAGAATCCCGTCTTCTAGTGTGGTGTCTGTCCCTGCCGTAGGCCCGAGACGTACTGGCCGTAGGGTAACGGTTTGGTCATCACGCAACAAATAGACAAACGTGCCCCGACTGCCGCGCTGAATGGCGGCTGTTGGCAGGGTGGTGGCTCCCTGTACTGTCTCTAACAATAGGCGAACGTTCACAAACTGGTTAGGAAACATCATCGCCTCTCGGTTTGGGAACTGTGCTTTGAGTTTGATGGTGCCTGTTGTCGCGTCGATTTGATTGTCCACGGTGAGTAAGGTACCGTCGGCCAGGTGTGTGCTTCCATCGCGGCCCCACGCTTCTACAGGCAGGGGGGTGGGTGCGTTCATGTGTTTCATCAGCGTGGGCAGTTGGTCTTCTGGAATAGGAAAAACCACGCCAATCGGTTGGAGTTGGGTGATCACGATGAGGCCAGTCGGATCGCTCGAATGAATCAGGTTGCCCACGTCGACCTGACGTAAACCGATCCGCCCACTGGTAGGGGCAGTGATATGACAAAAAGACAACTGGAGGCGTGCATTTTCGATTTGCGCCTGATCCAGTTTGACGCTGGCCTGGTACTGGCGTACCAGGGCCGCTTGCGTATCGAGTTGCTGCTTGGCAACGGAGTCTTCTTTGTATAACCCTGTATAGCGTGCCAGATCTACGCGTGCATTCTCCAAGAGTGCTGCATCACGGGCCAGTTGTGCTTCGGTCTGATCCACTTGTACCTGGAAAGGTCTTGGATCCAATTCTGCCAAAACATCCCCTGCTTTGACCATCTGTCCTTCCTGGAACAGTATTTTGGTGATCTGCCCATCCACACGTGCGTGCAAGACCACGGTATTCACTGCAGTCACAGTACCCAAACCCGCGAGATAAATCGGGACATCCTGTTTTTTCGCCATAGCCACTGCGACAGCGGGGGGTCGAGATCGTTCTCCACCCATCGCTGGGCCGTCTGGTTTGGAGGACGTCCCATTGGGGTGGTTTTGGGTATGGATATAGTAGTAGTACCCTGCACCGCCGATCAAAAGCACCAGCAGCCACACGAAGATCCCTCTGTGATGTTTCTGGGGAGGGGGTGCGGTATTCAACACTTCTGTAGGCACGGTTATCCTTTGTGGGCGGCAGCAATGCGCTTGCGTTTTTCTCTACGTTCAAAGAACTGCAACACCAAGTAGGTCATCCATCCTACGATGATCAGCAAAGCGAGAAAGGCAGGGTAGGAGATGTACTTTGGGAAATCCTGCGTGACCCCAGAGTACTCAGACATGCCACCAATGCCTGCCAAAATATTGAGTGGCATAAAAATCACATTGATGACGGTCAATCGTTTGATGACCTTGTTCTGGTTGACATTGATAAAACCAACGGTAGCATCCAGCAAGAAATTAATTTTTCCGAACAAAAAAGTAGTGTGTCCATCGATCGATCCGATGTCGCGTAAAATCTGTTGAGCGTCCTGCGATTGTTGTTTGTTGAGAAACCGACTGCGCATCAGGAAAGAGACCGCACGCCGCGTATCCAGCATATTTCGGCGGATCAAACCATTGAGATCTTCTTCATGGGTGGCGATGCTCAATATCGTAGCGGCTTCCTCGTCGGTGATGTTTTCATTGAGCACCTGTTTTCCAGCACCACCCAATCCCCGATACACATCTTCTAGGGCCTCTGCGGAGTATTCTGCATCGGCCGCATAAAGATCGAGCAGTACGTCCATAGCATCGGAGACGTACCCTGGGTTGGAGAGTGCGCGTAGGCGTTGCAAACGAAAGACCGGCAACTCCTCTTTGCGAACAGAGAACAGTACATTATTATACAGGATGAATGCAACGATGACACTGTGCGATATATCCTCGCGATCAAGCAGGAAATCGGAATGCAGGTGAATCTCACCATTTTCTTCGACATAGAACCGAGCACTCGCTTCTAGGTCGCCTAGTCGATCGGGGTCTGGAATGTCAATGCCGAAAAAATCTCCAACCCACACACGCTCTTCAAAAGAAGGGGCCACCAAGTCGATCCAGATTGGATTGGACTGTTGCAAATCTTCTGGGGTGTTGATGGAGATTTCACGCAGGCGTCGTTCATGCAATCGAAAAGCTTTCACACCCGATCGATCTTTACGCAGGTCTCTCTTGCCGAGCACAGCCAGCACGGAAGCGGGAGCCTCTAACAAAATGGTTTCTTTTCTCTTCTCGTCTATCTGTTCCCAGACGATCAATTGATCCTCTGGTGCCAGGAGATCCAGTTGCTGCGCAATGTCACTCGGCGTCATTTGTTCAAGAGATTGGCGCAGCTGCGCTAGATTTTGCCTACGCACCAAGGATTCGACCAGGTCATGGCGTGGCATTTCCTGGTTGTGCGTCATGTTGAGCACCAATTTATATTTCTGCAACAACAAAGGCAGATCGTGTGGTTCTTGCTGATAATCAGGGGTAGGTGACATAGTTCGAACCCAAGGGAGTTAAAAAATGATGTCGTTGGTTTGCGCTGGGTCCTAGGCGATGGTTGCCACTGTCTTAGCAAAAACGCAAACTTTCTTAGTGTATCACGCTTCCATGATCACAACACCCCTGTAAATTGGGATACTGCCCCCCCCTCAGATAGGGGGGTAGCTCACAACAAGTTTCCGTGCTACGACCTTTATGGTTTTGGGTGTGCTGCATAGAGTACAAAGCAGTTCTTTCCAGAATGTTTTGCCTTATACATTGCTTGGTCAGCATGACGAATAAGATCATACACTTCAGCATCATCCTGTGGGAAAAGGGTAACACCCAGGCTGGCTGAGACTGAAACAAGGTTGTTTCTGAGGGTCATTGGTATCCGAATGATGGCCAAGACTCGTTCAAGGATTTCATAGCATTGTGTATCTTGGTCAAGATCGGACAGTAATAGAATAAACTCATCTCCCCCTACTCTGGCCAGAGTATCATATTCTCGTAGAATGTTTTTTAGTCGTCGAACGGTTTCAACCAATACCTCATCGCCGACATCATGACCCATCTGGTCGTTGATAGGTTTGAAACCATCTAAATCAAAATAGCAAATGGCCAACAACTGCTCCGTTCTTTCTGCCTTGATCATTGACTGGTGAAGACGATCGATCAACAAACGACGATTAGGAATACCGGTAAGTGGATCATAATAGGCTATACCCTCAAGGTCATTTGCGTGGGCCTGCGCGATCGAGAGGGCCAAAGTACGTGCCTGCACGAGTTCTTCAAGATGATCTTTATAGATCTGAAGCTGATCACGGGAGGCTTCAACCTCTTGGCGTAGGCGTTCTCTATCAACAAGATTGCGGATTCTCTGTCTTGCAATTCTTATGTTGACTGGTTTCGTGATGTAGTCTGCGGCACCCAGTTCTAAGCCGATACTCTCGGCTTCGTGTTCTGTGAGTGCGGTAATGAAGATGATAGGAATCTGACTGAGACGAGGATCTGCCTTGAATCGTCTGCATGTTTCATAACCATCTATACCAGGCATCATGATGTCAAGCAGGATGAGATCTGGAGGTGTTGTAGCCGCGATGGATAAACCTTCCTCCCCAGAAGTAGCAATCTGGATCTTGAATTCTTTCTGCAGCGCAGCGCCAAAGAGACTGAGGTTGGAGGGTGTGTCATCAACAATGAGTATGACTCTGCGTTGATCATTCATGGGGCGATTCCTCCCAGCCTTTTGAACTCATGATGGCACGTAGCTCTTGCAGTGCTCCGCCAAAATGATATTGCTCCATGCAGTGATTTGCTTGTATGAATTCTTTCGCAAGAGTGGTGTCTGCCAACAAGCGTTGTAATTCGTTGTAACGATCGAGAGCATCAAACTCTCTCTCCTCAAGCAGCGGAATGAGTGCACGGATCTGATGTATAACCAGCGATTCGTCTATGACCTTGTTGGTTTCTGGTAATGCTGCACTTGCTTGTTTGATCAGCCATTTGCTAATCATTTTCTTCATGACGGTTAGTTGGATTGGTTTTGCAATAAAATCATCCATCCCAGTAGAGAGGCAACGCTGTCTATCTTCTTCGAAGGCGTTTGATGTCATGGCAATGATTGGGTGGCGTGGTTGATGATGATTCGTTTCCCATTCTCGTATCAGGCGAGTAGCCGTGTAACCATCCATCACGGGCATCTGAAGATCCATGAGTATAATCTCTATTTGTTCTCCTTTCATGAGGATATCCAAAGCCTGCTGTCCGTCCTCGACACAGAGGGTATTTGCAGAACTTTTGCTGAGATAGGTGTCTACTATCGTGCGGTTTGTACTATTGTCGTCCACGATGAGGATGTTGCCAGTCAGTGGTAGATCCTCAACCGCTGCAGCTGCTTCAACCTCCTCGCTCTCTTTAGCATGTACGGCTGCTTGTATTCTGAACCAGAAACGCGATCCTTTGCCTACTTCACTCTCAACACCAACATCGCCCCCCATCCTTGTGGCAAGACTGCGTACTATCGACAAACCAAGACCACTACCACCATGCTTTCTTGTGATTGAACTATCAATCTGCGAGAATGGCTGAAACAATGTGTGTCGCGCATCTTCAGGAATACCACATCCTGTATCAGAGACAGAGAATTCGAGCAAGGCTATATTGTTCTTACGCTCTACCTCCTGTGCGGATACATAAATAACCCAAGTTGCCACCTATGACCACCATCAGAATCCTTCCAAGAGGTAATGGATTAATGTAGCCTTATAGTAATCAATCTATTGGTTGCCGATGGGGAAGTAAAATGGACGAGATGATTATAGTAACATATTGTATCT
>CAIJYR010000147.1 GCA_903824965.1 uncultured Thiotrichales bacterium | reverse complement strand
GGCGAGCCAGCGAAGTGGCGAGTCGTGGCGGACGCAGGGCGGCGCGGGCGCCGAAGGCACGGCATGTCGCCAATTTTTCGCTCCCGACGGCGACTGGGATGTCCCAGTCGGGTATCGCGAAAAATGGCGACTTCCCTGAACCAGTGTATGTGAGTTAGACTGCATCTGCAAAAGATGCCAACCGTTATACAAAGTCTATGAGCATACTAGCCAGCGAGCTTTTGCCGTCCGCACGGTGTCTCTGTGTTGCGCTCTAGGCGTTGAAAGCACCGCTTAACGACTTTGCTTCATTTACAGGGGATAAACCCCTCTGTAGCAAGAATGGCTCTTGCTTCCTCTATGCCACGAACCATGTGGGCACGGAAACCCACCGCCTGAGCAGCCACGACATTATGGGCACTGTCATCCAAGAAAAAGACATCGCTTGGTGGGACGAGGACGGTTTTCAGTACCTGCTCGTATGCCTCTCGTGCTGGTTTCATCCAGCCTGTGCGGTGAGAGACCACTGTGAAATGAAACAATGAATCGATTTGATCCAACCGACTCCAATGAATCTCGTTAGAATTGCTAAGACAGCCAACGGTGTATCGCTCTTTCAGGGTCTCGATCAGGGGGATGGCTCCCTCATAGTATCCGGGCACCCATTCCGAAAAGAACGCTAGGAAATCGGACGCTGTCATCTCCAAGCACCATTCTTCCACAAAAGCACTGGCAAACGCGGAGGGAGTAGACCGTCCCCGCTCGAATTGGAGGACAGCATGGGACTGATTCCAACGGTGTAATATCTCTTCTTCACGATTACCAGATGGGAGTAACCGTTGCAATGCTTGAATACCGTTGCTGTGAACCAATACCCCCCCAATATCAAACAAAATAATGCGTCGATTTGCAGATTGATTACCCATGGGAGGTGCCGACATGCGTGCTAATCAATGTTTTCAGAAGATGAGGGTTAATGGGTTTGATTACGTATGCTACGGCACCCAATGCCAAGCCTTTTTGTTCATTTTCTTTATAATAAGCCGCTGTAAGAAAAATGATTGGGATATGAGAGGTTTCTGGATGTTCTTTGAGTTGTTTGCAAATCTCGTAACCGTCCATGTAGGGCATCAGGACGTCTAGCAGAATCAGGTCAGGATGTGGGACAGTCTGGGCTATGATCAATCCTTGCTTGGCGCTGTTGGCGAGTTTTACCTGGTAGGTGCTCTCCAATAAGGATTCAATGACCAGAAGATTGTCTTGAATGTCATCAATGACCAGGATGGTAGCGGGTTCTGTATGCATCAATGCGACCTTTCGAGCAAGTTCCTCTCCGAAGATTCGGAGAGGGGTCTGTGCAGAGTCAACGAAAGGATCAAAGGGACGACTCGTCGATCTGGCGTTGTAGGCCATACTTACGACACTTCTCCACCAGGGTTGTTCGGCGCATTCGGAGAAAAACCGCCGCATGTGCAACCACCCCTGCATTGCGATCCAACGCTTGACGGATGATGTTAGACTCCAGATTGTTCAGCAGTTCTTTCAGATCAACCCCCTCTTCTGGAAGTTCGGGCGCGACACCCGAGAGTGCGTCACTCCCCCACGCAGCGGTGAGCAAGCGTTGTTCCGCCTGCTCTGTATCCATCGGCTGGGGGGGAATGACCATTTCATAGGTACCACGGTACTTGGGCGGAAGGTCGTTGACATCGACCAGACTGTTCGGATGGAGAATGGTCAATCGCTCCACCAGGTTAGAAAGCTCACGCACGTTGCCAGGCCAGCGATAGCGCATCAAGATGCCTTTGGCAGCATCGGTAAAACGTACTGAGCTTCGTTTTTCCGCCTCCAGGCGTGTCACGATCTCATCGATGAGCGAGGGGATATCCTCCGGACGATCCCGCAGGGGAGGTACCTCGATCGGAAAGACATTGATGCGATAATAAAGGTCATCTCGAAACTGGCCGGTGCTGATCATGTTTTCGAGATTGCGGTGGGTGGCGGCGATGATGCGCACATTGGCTTGAATGGTTTTGGTGCCACCGACCCGTTCAAAACAGCGTTCTTGGAGCACGCGCAGGAGCTTGACCTGCATCGTCAAGCTCATGTCGCCAATTTCGTCTAGAAAGAGGGTGCCGTTCTCAGCAAGCTCAAACCGACCTGGACGGGCACTAATGGCCCCTGTAAAAGCGCCTTTTTCATGCCCAAACAACTCGCTTTCCAGTAGATCGGCCGGAATAGCGCCACAGTTCACGGGAACAAACGGCCCTTGACTACGGGTCGAGTGTTCGTGCAGGTTACGGGCGACGACTTCCTTGCCGGTGCCTGATTCCCCCAGAATGAGTACCGATGCATCGGTACTTGCGACCTGCTGCATCAGATTACGAATGTAGTGCAGCGCGGGGCTGGCACCCACCATCTTGCGAAAGGAAGGGTTGTGCGGACGCGCTGGATGGCTCTTACGACGACTGTCGCGCAGGAGACTCGCGTTCTGCAGGGCATCGGTCAAATGCTGGAAGCGGATGGGATACTCCAACCGCTGCAGTGCCGGTACGATCTCTCGGCCGAGGGACACTTCTTCGCCAGCATCGTGCACAAAGATCACAGGCATACCGAGTTCATGACTTCGCATCTGACGCAACCCCTCTGCGTAAGAAGACTCACAGTGTCCGAGGAGGACTGCTTCCGGATCACCGAGGGTGGGGAAAAGAGACAAGGCTTCCTTGGTGTTTTTAGCCAAGGACACTCGATAGTTGATAAACTCCAGGATCGCTTTGATTTCTTGGCGTCGCTGTGTGTCGGACTCAATGACCAGCACAAACCTTCCGGATCCGGCAGCACCGGGTTTCTCGGAGATAGATTTGTCAGACATGACATACCCCGTGATTCTTTGGAACGCACCACTCCATCTGCGACAAGAATGCAACAACTGTGAATAAAATACAATAGCATGTTTCCTAAATACAACAATTATTCTGCACCGTTCGACGTCATCGTGGTAGGAGGCGGTCATGCGGGCTGCGAAGCTGCGCTGGCATCAGCACGTGTGGGTGCCAAGACGTTGCTAATTAGCCACAATCTGGAAACCATCGGCCAGATGTCCTGCAATCCTGCCATCGGTGGCATCGGCAAAGGGCACTTGGTTCGGGAAATCGATGCCTTGGGGGGGTGGATGGCGCTGGCTGCGGATCGGGCGGGTATCCAGTTCCGCACCTTGAATGCGAGTCGAGGGCCTGCGGTACGCGCGACCCGTTGTCAGGCGGATCGTCAGATCTATCGGCAGGTCGTGCGGATGGCCTTAGAGCGCCAAGAGAATTTGGTATTGTTCCAGCAGGCGGTGGATGATCTCCTGTTGGATGGGGGAGGGTGCGTGCGTGGTGTGGTCACGCAGACGGGGGTGTCTTTTTTGGCCCGTTCGGTCGTGCTGACGGTGGGGACGTTTTTGGCGGGGCGCATCCATGTAGGGTTGCAGCACTACCCGGGTGGCCGTGCGGGAGATCCTCCAGCACTTGCACTCGCAGAAAAACTACGGGCCTTGCCCCTGCGGGTGAAACGCCTCAAAACCGGCACCCCCCCACGTATCGACGGACGTAGCATTGATTACACGGTACTGACAGAGCAGCCGGGCGACGAACCGAGGCCGGTTTTTTCTTTTCTGGGGAGTGTTGCGGATCATCCCGCCCAGGTGTCTTGCCACATCACGCACACCAACCCCCGTACCCATGAACTGATCCGTGCAGCACTCGATCGTTCTCCGTTGTTCACTGGGGTAATTGAAGGCACCGGGCCACGTTACTGTCCGTCGGTGGAAGACAAAGTAATGCGTTTTGCCGATCGAGATCACCACCAGATTTTTTTAGAACCAGAGGGGTTGTCTACCCACGAGGTGTATCCAAACGGTATCTCAACGTCACTGCCGTTTGATGTGCAATGGGCACTGGTGCGATCGTTGCGTGGACTGGAACAGGCCCATCTGACGCGCCCTGGCTATGCGATTGAGTATGATTATTTTGATCCTCGTGATTTGCAGGCATCTTTAGAGACGCGCACGGTGGGGGGTCTTTTTCTGGCGGGTCAGATCAACGGGACAACCGGCTACGAAGAAGCGGCCGCTCAGGGATTGGTAGCTGGTCTGAACGCTGCACGCAAGAGTCGGGATCTGCCGCCCTGGGCACCGCGTCGAGAAGAGTCTTATATTGGCGTATTGATTGACGATCTCATCACCCAGGGTACGGAAGAACCCTACCGAATGTTTACGAGTCGTGCGGAATACCGGTTAAGTTTGCGGGAGGACAACGCCGATTTGCGGTTGACGCCCCAGGGTCGTGTCTTAGGATTGGTGTGCGATCGGCGCTGGAAAGCTTTTGAAGCAAAACAAGAAGCCATTCTACAGGAACAGACGCGACTCAGCACGGTTCGGATTCGTCAAGAGGAATCGGGTCAATCGGTTGCCCTTATGGAGTTGTTGCGCCGACCTGAGAATACGTACCAACAATTGATGTCTCTCCCTGGTGTTGGGCCAGGGTTGCAAGATCCAGTGGCGGCTTTGCAGGTGGAGATTCAGGCCAAATATTCAGGATACCTGACGCGCCAAGCGGAAGAGATCGATCGCCACCGCCGATACCATGAACTGTCTATTCCGCCTGATTTGGAATATGCAGAGGTGCGTGGGTTGTCTCATGAGGTTCGCCAGAAACTTGCGGTACATCGCCCGATCACGGTCGGCCAGGCTTCGCGTATTCCTGGGGTGACTCCGGCGGCGGTATCGCTGCTGCTTGTGTACCTGAGGCGATTCTCTCGAAAACACGAAGAGGGTACGCCACCACTTCAACCGAAAGGTATGTCAACCACCCCCACCTAAAGGCTCTGTGAAACTGAGCCATGGGGTTGACCAGCTAAGCCACAGAGTACCGTGGCTATGTCCGTAAGGGCTAGCAGCCGCGCAAGACCGACACCTTATAATAGATGAACAGACGGCTACCCAAAAACCGTCTCCTTTCATCCCCGCCCTGAAGAGCAGGGTTTCTCAGAGACATTGATGAGAGGAGTTTTCTCGCACACCAGGAAGCTGGCTCACGGATACGCATAGGGTTGCCACGTTGCTGTGACGGATTTTCTAGCAGTATTGGGTCTGTGATGGTGTGCAACAGGGTGTCCGTGATGACCGTGGTGTCCGTGATGACCGTGGTGTGCATGATGGCCATGGTGTGCATGATGGCCATGGTGACCATGCAGTGCAGGATTCACAACAGGCGGATAGGGATCGTCTGCCCACGCGATCGAAACAAGGAAAACGCCGAATACCGCAATCAGTACCAAGATGAAGCGTGCAGAGGAAAAACGAGCCATGAGCATATCCAAGGTGGTGGATGGTGGAAGTTCTGTTACTCGTCAGACCCCCTAAACAGCACATAATCCCCTGTAGTGAGCCTAGTTCCTTTTCGATCGAGGTGTGCGACTGAAAACAGTGGCTGGACCTGTACAATCGTAACCGTCCCCGCATACTTCTCGACATGCCCCAAGGTTGTCGTGCCATCCATGTCCAGCAACGGTGAGATCGATTCCCGTCGAGAAACCGATAGTACATCTTGCGGCCGCACCAGCGAAGTCGCTCCCGCATCAATAAATACCGTCTCGCCTTCTGTGCGTACCACTCGCGCCATAAATGGCAAACATCCCATTGTCTTGATCAGATCTTGCACTTGTGCGGCCATCACCTTCTCGATGGCTGTCCCAAAATCCGTATGAAAAAATTGTCTGCTCGCAAAGGGCACCCCACGATCCATCTCCACACGTCCACGCGCCGTTGCCGTATAGCGTTGACTCGAAATCAGGTTGCCATTCACACCATCGTACAAGTACAAATCTACCTCTATCCGTCGGACATCCTTCTTGAGGCTTGGGATCCAGTCTCCCATCACAGAAGATCTCACATCCGTCGAAGGCGTGCTACCAGCATCTACAATCGTACCCGCAATGACGAGTTGCGCGTTGTTCTGGAAGGCGACTCGATGTACAACCTCTCGGTTTTCCCGCTCCAGGGAACCCGGACCACTCCCTTCGAGTACACTATACTGGGTAGCGTCATTGACCAGAAAACGCTGACTCGCCTCTAGGCGACGCATGATCTCTTTCGGGTACTCGTCCTCTATGGCAGCAATGTCCGGCATCTGAGATGGGTGCAGAACCGCAAACCGCGTCAACACCACTTTTTTACGATAGGGCAGGTTCCCCGGTTCTGTCGTAGCCGCCACATGAACGTGGAACAAATCGCCTTCTGCTTGTTCGTCCAACACCCGTGCGTTCTTGACAACCCCAGTGCTGCGTAGCGTGGTTTCATCGTTCTGCGGATGACCCGCCGTGCTGGTTGTGGAGATTTCTACACCGGCTTGCAAGGCAGCCTGTTGACGCGCATCCTGAACCGCCAGACGACGAGATTGTTCTACGTCTTGTGGGTCATAAGGTGCGTAGCCATCCACCTCCTGCTCCTCTGCACAGATACTGCACGAGAAAAGCAACGCGAACCAGAGCACTCGGATCTTACGGCCCCACATTATGGTTCTCGATAATAATACGGCCCTGCAGGAGCACAACCCACCGTCCCCGTGGCGCAACCCTGCGGTGTAGTACGCTGGACGGGTAAGGGCATGTTGGAGGTAGGTGGGGTGATGGGCATGGCGCGTAAATAATTGTAGAAGTCTTGATTCAGGTAAATCTCTACGATGACCTCGTAGTTGCCCTCTGCCATGGGCGTGACCGTCACCGTGCGTGCCCCACGAATCTGTGCGTCCACGAAAGAACGAAAGCTGTCATTCTGGGTAACCATGGCCGAGACAGTGGTGCTCCCCGTAATGCGTACACCGTACAACTGCTCCGCCAGCGCACGGTAAGCGTCCAAACGGGCCGCCCGAATCGCCAGGAGGCGTTTCTGACCTGGGGTATACCCATCGAAGGAACTGGAAGCACCATAGCCGACCGCTTCAAGCCGAATCGCCTCGGCAGAAGGGGGAGGAGACGCAGGTTGCGGCATGGGCACAACCGTTGTCAAACGGTGTCCATCGGATGGGAAACACCCCTCCGTCGATGGGAGGCACTCGCCCGTTGGCGGGATAGGGTGCATCGTACAACCTGTCACAACGAATCCCATCCATGCCAACAGGAGGGTCGTTGCATAGGACAAAGGACGGAAACGGGTAAATGACCACATACGCGCTGCTCCCACGACCAATGCTCTGGTGCATACCTAACCTGATCGGAATATCGGCAGATTTCTTGAATCCTGAATCACGTTCGTAGATGACCGTCCCCCAGCACGATGAATTTTTGGGAGGTTAGCCCTTCCAGTCCCACAGGGCCACGGGCGTGAAATTTGTCTGTTGAAATGCCAATCTCTGCCCCCAGCCCATACTCAAAGCCGTCGGCAAGACGTGTTGACGCATTGACCATCACCGAACTCGAATCCACCTCGGACAAAAAGCGTGAAGCATGGTCGGCATTTTCGGTACAAATGGCGTCAGTATGCGCCGACCCGTGGAGGGCGATGTGATCCATGGCCGCCTCCAGGCCATCCACGATGCGGATAGAAAGAATCGGTGCAAGATATTCCGTGTCCCAATCTTCTGCGGTCGCGGGGACAACGGGCACATCGGACAACAGTGCACGGGTCGCAGGACAACCCCGCAGTTCTACCCCCTTCTCTAGGTACAGGGCAGCCAATCTTGGCAATATCCGAGGTGCGATCGCTTCGGCCACCAGGAGGGTCTCCATGGTGTTGCACGTACCGTAGCGTTGTGTTTTGGCATTGAAGGCGATTTGAACCGCCTTTTCGAGATCAGCATCCTCATCGATATAGACGTGGCAAATACCGTCCAGGTGTTTGATCACGGGTACCCTCGCTTCGTTGGTGACGCGCTCCACGAGCGATTTTCCGCCACGGGGAATGATCACATCGACATACTGGTTCATCCGCAACAATTCGCCCACGGCTTCGCGATCGGTGGTTGCGACCAGTTGGATAGCATCTGCGTGGAGTCCTACCGCGACGAGTGCCTTCCGAATACAGGCAGCGATGGCTTGGTTGGAGTGAAAGGCTTCGGAACCACCGCGCAGAATCGTTGCGTTGCCTGCTTTTAGACACAGTCCTGCGGCGTCTGCAGTAACGTTGGGGCGCGACTCGTAGATGATACCAATGACCCCAAGGGGCACCCGCATCCGCCCGATCTCCAGTCCCGAAGGCCGACGAACGAGTGCTGTCCTCTCGCCGATGGGATCAGGCAGCGTCGCAATCTGGCGCAACCCTTCCACCATGCTCGCAATGCGCGACGCATTCAACGTCAAACGATCCAGCATGGCATTGCTCAAGCCATTTTTGACGCATTGATCCAAGTCTCTGGCATTGGCTTCGAGTAGGCTTGCCTGGCTCTGTTCCAGGGTTTCGGCCATCACCGAGAGCGCATGGTTTTTGACCTGGGTGGTGGCCCGTGCCAAAGTTCGCGCACAAGCACGCGCCTGGCTTCCCATTGTCAGCATGTAGTCGTGGATATTCATGGAGCGTTGCCTTTAGGATCAAAAAACAGGATCTGTCTTTGGCGGGAGGGTGAGACCCACTGACAGATCATATAGCAAGAGTACAAAAAAAACGCCCCACACGGGGTGGGGCGTCTGCTTGCACAAGCGATGAAGCGTTGGACTTACATCATGTCCATCCCGCCCATACCACCCATGCCACCACCACCGCCTGGGCCGTGGCCTGCCTTTTCTTCTTGTGGCAGTTCGCTGACCATGGCTTCTGTGGTGATCATAAGACCCGCCACGGAAGCAGCGTTTTGTAGCGCGGTACGGGCAACCTTGGTGGGATCCAGGATACCCATCTCGATCATGTCACCGTACTGGCCAGTCGCTGCGTTGTAGCCGAAGTTGCCGCCCTGATCCATGACCTTGGAGAGCACCACGGAGCCTTCTTCGCCCGCATTGTGGACGATCTGGCGGAGAGGCTCTTCCAGGGCACGGCGGAGAATGCTGATACCCATGTTCTGGTCATGGTTGTCGCCACGCAGATCCTTGATGGAGGGCAGTGTGCGAACCAGCGCCACACCACCACCGGGTACCACGCCTTCTTCCACGGCTGCACGGGTTGCGTGCAGGGCATCTTCTACGCGGGCCTTGCGTTCTTTCATTTCCACTTCGGTTGCGGCACCGACCTTGATGACCGCGACACCCCCGGCGAGCTTGGCCATCCGCTCTTGCAGCTTTTCCTTGTCGTAGTCGGAGCTCGTGTCTTCGATCTGGCGACGGATCTGCTCAACGCGCCCTTTGATGTCGGCGGGATCGCCCATTCCATCAATGATGGTGGTATTGTCCTTGCTGACCAGCACGCGCTTGGCGGAACCCAAGTCACGCAGGCTGGTTTTCTCTAGGCTCAGGCCCACTTCTTCCGAAATAACCTGACCGCTCGTGATCACCGCAATGTCCTGCAACATTGCTTTGCGACGATCGCCAAAACCGGGTGCCTTGACCGCACACACCTTCAGCACACCACGTATGGTGTTGACCACGAGGGTTGCGAGTGCTTCGCCTTCTACGTCTTCTGCGATGATCAACAAAGGACGGCTTGCCTTGGCGACGGCTTCCAGGACGGGGAGCATCTCGCGGATGTTAGACACTTTCTTGTCGTGGAGCAGGATGTACGGATTTTCGAGTTCCGTAGTCATGTTCTCCTGCTTGTTCACGAAGTAGGGCGACAGATACCCACGGTCGAACTGCATACCTTCGACCACGTCGAGTTCGTTGTTGAGGGATTTGCCTTCTTCGACGGTGATGACGCCATCTTTGCCGACTTTGATCATGGCATCGGCGATGATACGGCCAATGGCATCGTCAGAATTGGCAGAAATCGTGCCGACTTGCGTGATGGAACGGTCATCTTCGCAGGGCTTAGAAAGGCGCTTGAGTTCTGCAATGACGACTTCTACGGCCTTGTCGATGCCGCGCTTGAGATCCATTGGATTCATGCCAGCGGCAACGGCCTTCATGCCTTCTTTGATGATGGACTGGGCCAACACCGTTGCGGTGGTCGTACCATCGCCTGCGATGTCGGAGGTATGGGAGGCGACCTCCTTGACCATCTGTGCGCCCATGTTCTCGAACTTGTCCTTCAGTTCGATCTCTTTTGCGACCGACACGCCATCTTTGGTGATGGAGGGGGCACCGAAGCTCTTGTCCAGGACGACATTGCGGCCCTTGGGACCGAGGGTGACTTTGACCGCATTGGCCAACACATTCACGCCAGACAACATGCGGTGGCGAGCGTCTTCGCCAAAACGGACATCTTTAGCAGCCATGAAAAACTCCTGTCAATTCAATAATTTGATAAGGTAAGGATAATTAGAATGGGCACAGACCCGTGTTAGCCTTCGAGAACCGCCATGATGTCTTCTTCGCGCATCACGAGGAGTTCTTGGCCATCCACTTTGACCTCGGTGCCGGAGTATTTGCCGAACAGTACGCGGTCACCGGCCTTCACATCCATGGGACGCACCGATCCATTCTCGAGAATTTTGCCATTGCCCACGGCCATAACTTCGCCACGGATGGGCTTTTCGGTCGCAGTATCGGGGATGACAATGCCACCAGCGGAGCGGCGCTCTTCTTCAACGCGACGGACGATCACGCGATCATGCAACGGACGGATATTCACGGGCTTCTCCTAAGATTCAGACGTATGAACAGGATGGAGGTGAGCGACCTTGTTGGAGTCGTTTGTTAGCACTCACCCCCGACGAGCGCTAATAATAATCACTCTGTCACAAGAGTCAAGCCCCCCTCGCAACGCAAGCCTGAATGTCGCATAATGTATATTATGTAAAGTTCGATAAAAACCACCGATACCACACCTCCCACTCCCTACCACTGTGCCCCCACACCTCCTCTCCCCTCCCTCTCCATGGCGTGGCGCACGACTTGGGCTACAAGAAGGCTATGGTTTTGACTTCAATGGAGGAGAGAAATGGTTGTGTTCTTTTTTTCTAGGATCGCTTTTAGGCACAGAGACCCTGGTACGCAGACGCACATGCGAGGATCTTATGTCCCCGTCTAGTCCAACCTGACACAGCGTCGCATCTCGGTTATCACGAGTACCCGGCTTACTGACGGCAAAACAGGGCCACGGCAATTGCACTGCATTCATCACCCCACGCCAACGATCTGCCTTGGTAATGATACGCAGGAGGTTATCCCGCTGTGTCACAGTAAGCGGCCTGATTGCATCCACAAAAACCTGGTTCTGTGCTACAAAGTCGACCCGCTCTTGGAAATCCTTATCCGTATAAACATCACGGTACTGACGTATCCAATCCAGCACAGCTTTATCCTTTTCGAGCACCGCCCGATCCTTTGCCAGCTGCTCAGCCGATGCTGCTTTTACTTCTACCATCTTAGTCGCCAGGGTTGCATCATACTGATCTTTGGCTGTGGTGAGCTTATTCTCATAGCCTGCCACCGTTGCGATTTCCCGTTCTTGAAACTGATGGGTTACAAACCAGAAACCAATGCCAAGACCCACAAGAACGACGGAAAGAAAAATACATAATATCACCATGGGCCATTGCGCGAATCGCTCACGCTCCATCCGTTCATTGGCAATCGCCAAGGCACCGAGTACCAGTTTCTCCGTGGTCGATGCCTCCGCAGATCGAATGGAAGTAAGTGCAGCTGCTTGAGTGGCTTCTACGATCTTTGCAGGCGCGTCTTCATAGAGCTTCTGGTAATAATCAAGCGCAATCAGAATCGTCCAAAGCGGATCATCGTCTGGCAACCGAAGCGCCTTCTGTACCGACATCAGCCGAATTTTGTCAGCCTCATTCGGCTGACGTTTGAACAATTCGAGGAAGGTTTCCGTTACCGCACTCACAATGTCTTTCTCCGGCTATTGGCCTATAACCAGGCATCAACCGCTGCAAACTGGGTATCGCACTTGCTTAACCAAGCACTGACGCGGGCCTTGGTAGACAAGGGCAAATCAGATTCGGCAACTTTACAGAACGGTAGATGAAGCTTATCAACAGCATCATAGGTATCGCCCCACATGCTCGGCATAAGAAGCGTCTTTGCGCCACTTTTCAGCAGGGTTTGATGGGTGGTGGATGCCTCATAGAGTGTATAACGACTTGCCTCTCCGAAAAACTCATTTTTGACCACAACAAAATCTGCAATGCCTTTGAACAAATCAAACGCCACCTGCAACGCATTCACGGAATCTGTGGTTCGTCCCATGACAAACAACAGCGTGGCACGCGCTCGAATGCTGTCTAGCGCATCCACAAGCTTCAGCTCCGACAATGCCATGTCAACGCTGTTGCCTGCTTGTGCAGGCAAATCTACAAATACATTCACTTTACTCGTCGCCTTTTGACCTTCCGCTACACTGTCCAGTACCTCATCAAAAGCACCACGGACATTGATATCGATCTGGTGAACCGGAAAAACGCTGTTGTAAAAACGGTGGATCTGGCCATTCCGATTATCTGCATCGTAGACAACAGGAACACGGCTCTTACGGTAGAGATAATCCAGGGCGGCACGCGCCAAGGTACTCTTGCCAACACCACCCTTATCACCATGGACGAGAACGAGACGAGACATGTGAACCACTCAGAGAACAAGCATTGGACATGCATAAAAAAACCTGCCATCAGGTCGAACCAGTTTCTACCCACGCAAGCACCACTGTCAAGAACAGCCACGCACTGACCTTAGGTCACACCATCCACTCACACCATCCACTCACACCAACCGACGCGATGACGGCAGGCGCAACAAAAGCAAAAACACAGGGACTCCCAAGAACGCAGTCATCACCCCGACGGGCAATTCTCGCGGTGCGGCAATAGTACGGGCCAACGTATCCGCAAGCAGCAACAAAATGCCACCCAACAGGGTAGCCGCAGGCAACAGAAAGCGATGATCCGAACCCGCAATCTGCCGCACCAAATGCGGTACGATCAATCCAACAAAACCAATACAACCCGCCTCGGTTACAGCCATCGCAGTCAAAAGGCTCGACAGGATATAAACCGTGATGCGCACCCCTTCGACCGCAATCCCCAACGCGGCTGCAGTCAGCTCCCCGTGGAGGAGGATGTTTAAGCGGGGTGCTAAAAACATGGCCACGACAAGCCCAAGCGCCAAAACCAGGAGCGTCATGCCAGGAAATTGGGCTTGGCCCAGATCCCCCATGAGCCAAAACAACATCCCACGCAGCCCCGCATCGGGACTCAGGGCCAACAAAAAGCTCACCACAGCCCCCCACCCCGCCGCCACCACCACCCCGATCAACAACAACCGCGCAGGCTCGAGACCACGACTCAGGCCAAAGACCAAAAGGGTCGATACCAACGCACCGCAGCAAGCCGCTCCATGCAACCACACTCCTCCCAGCCCTACGGACACAATCAGCAACGCACCCACGGCCGCCCCACCAGAGACACCAAGCAAATAAGGCTCCGCCAAAGGATTGCGCAACAAGACTTGGAGCAAAGCGCCCGACAACGCAAGCAACCCCCCCGTTGCAAAAGCCGACAGTGCTCGTGGCAAGCGTAGTTGCAACACCACTTCGTCCGCGAGACCAGCGCCCCCCGTCGTGAGCGCCGTCCACACCACACTCGGCGTCAAGGGTACGCTTCCCACCCCCAGCGCCAAGAGTACCGCCAACAACGCGAAGATCACCAACCCCACAAGGGAAGCTGAGCGTTGCTGGTAGCGACGTGCGTTATCGGGTATCATTTGGGGGTTATCGGCGAGGCAGAGTACAGAGGCAGAGCACAATGGAATACGGTCCACGTGAATATGTAAATCCCTATCGCACCATCCCACTGACTGTTCCGGAGGGTGTGAAACCCAACGAGTTTTTCAACAGCGCAGCCAATCTCAATGATCTTGTACACAACAATGGGTTGCTGGTCAATCCAGAGAACCTGCTGCTCTATCGCAAGGCACTGGGTCACAGCAACGAATTTGATACCTCGATCATCTACAACACCTCGCAAAGCATCCTAGACCCGCTAGGTCGACCCGTGCGTCGCACCCAGTTGCCGGAGGCTGTGCGACGCGTCTGGGATCGCATGAATGTGATCCTTCTCGAATACATGCTTGAGAAATATCCGGATCCCGAAAAAGCACTCGTGTTGGTCGGGGAAGCCAGTCTGGATGCCACCTGGCCGCTCACCGCGCCAGGCGTACCCAGTATCCGCATGTTGCACAACCATTTTATCGTGTTCCCGATGGACGGCTTGCGATCCGCACCCCTTGCCGATCCGAATAATCCTAACCTGAGCGATGGCGGCCAGCATAGCCTCTTTCAGTCCTACATGAGCAAGGTGTACCGAGCATTCTTCAGCCAACTGCCCCAACTGGAGATTCTGCGACCCATCGATGCTGAGTCTGCGCGTCTCCAGCTGACCGGCTACCCACAAGGTCTACCCTGCTGGGAAGTCCAGGGGGGAGCCGACGCACTCCGCGATGCTCGCTTCTGGAAAGAGTATGATGCCCTGCTGATGGGCTTTCTTGACTTTTATCGCACTTTCTTCTCTCAAGTATCGACACGCAATGCGAACCCACCCGACGATCTGTATTTTCCTGATCAGGTGGCCAATGTATTGCTATTTAACCATGATTTCTTGAGCACTGCGAAGAAAGTTCGTGATCGCTGCATCACAGATGCCATCTATGCTAATGCGATTCGTTGGCAGCCCGCTTTCAAGCAGGTCATTTACCGAAATGAATTGGGCAAGCTCATCGTGACCATTAGTCAGAACTCCATTGGCAATGCCATCACAGAATTGCTCGGTGTTGCGGTAAAGCGTGTTCCCGATGCAGCTGGGTATGAAAAAGCAGAACCTGCACTCATCGAGAAATTGCTAGAGGTGAGACAGCGTCTCGTCGATGCAGACCTGGGACAAGGCATTGCTACAGCACACTGGTCGGCATAATCATCACGGTAGCGACTTTGGCACAAGCGACCCGAATCAAACACAAGCAGGTCAAAATCGTCATCCATTTCCAGCGTGGTTTCGGAAAGCTGGTGATGGGTGGCTGTGCGACCCTTGTCGTGTATCTGATGTTGGCACTGGGTAGCTATAATCCATCGGATTATGGTTGGCTACAAACCGCACCGTCAGGACTTCACTCGAATATGGGTGGAATCGTCGGTGCGTATTGCGCCGATGTTGTTTTTCATTTTTTTGGCTACACTGGGTTTTTCCTGCCTGTAGTGGTCTTCTTTGGTGGTTTCTGGTTCTATCGTTCGATCAACGAAAAACCCAGTAAGGAGGTTGAGGTCTTTCACCCCGCACGCCTTGTGATCACTCTGCTTGGTCTTTTCCTGGTGTTCGCAGCAGGCGCAGGACTCCTCACTTTACAAGCTGTTACGCCGTGGTGGTGTGCAACTCCTGTGTATGCTGGTGTGTCCAGTTGTAGCGCAGGGGGTGTGCTTGGCGTGCTGATCGGCGAGAAGATCGCGTGGACGTTGGGATACCCTGAGGCGAGCCTCCTGCTGTTTGTCCTCGTGATCTTAGGCACGACCTTCTTTTTCGGCATCTCCTGGACAAGGGTGGCGGAGCGTGTTGGACAATGGAGCTGTCAACTCAGTGATCTTGGGCGGCAATGGCTACTACAACGTGCTACCTCCCTGAAGAACCGTGTGGATACCCCCCACAGCCATAGCGAGGAAAACGCTACGCTGCACCGAACCACCGAGGTTCGTATTGAACCCTCGATGGGCACTCTCAAAGGAGAATTGGATCCGTTGGATCCACCCTCGGTGGTCGTTGAACCCGCGACACGGTCAACCCCAGAGACACCCGTAAGAACGGTCACGTTGACCACGGAAGATCCCTCTGCCCTCGAAAGCACATCCATCGAGGATCCACCGGAGATGCCACCGGTTGCGGAGCGATTGGCTACGACGGTATCGCCGCCAAAAGCCGTGTTGGCTGCGTTAATGCCGCCACCCGTCATTGGATCTGTTGTCCCTGTTCTTGCCCCTACAGAAGAGGCAGGCCATCCATTGCCGCCTCTGCCCCCGCTTGATGAGGGGAGCACGGTCAAGAATGTCCATGACGTAAAAGATGGAAAGGGCTTGAAAACGCAGAAAGACACCAAAGATCGGAAACAGGCGCAAGACACACCGTCGGTAGAACGTCTGCCAGAACGTCTACCAAATACCCTCCCACCCTTAGCACCCGCGCAAAACACGGCCCCCCCCCCGACCAAGCCGGTGCCGAAAGCCACGGTGGTTTCGCGCACACCGCCCTCGTCCCCAGCGCCTCAAGCAACCCGTGCGATCTCCTCCGAGGTAGAACCGCCCGCACTGGGATTGCTGGACAGCTCTTCTATGAAGTGTGCGCCTTCGCCGGAGCGTCTGGAACGATTGTCTCGTCAGGTGGAAACCAACCTGGCCAATTTCAACGTCGAAGTACAAGTGGTGGATGTACAACCAGGGCCTGTGGTGACACGCTTTGAATTGCAGCCTGCCCCAGGCGTAAAGGTCAGCCAAATCACCAATTTGTCCAAGGATGTCGCACGATCGTTGTCGGTGATCAGCGTTCGTGTGGTGGAGGTCATTCCGGGTCGGCCTACGATTGGTTTGGAGATCCCGAATGAAAAACGCGAGGTGGTGCGTCTCGGCGAAGTCTTGCGTTCCCCTGAATACGAACGCTGCACACATGCCCTCCCCTTGACGCTTGGAAAAGACATCGGTGGCAAACCAGTGGTCGTGGATCTCCAAAAGATGCCGCACCTCCTGGTCGCGGGAACCACCGGATCTGGAAAATCGGTGGGCATGAATGCCATGGTATTGAGCTTGCTCTACAAGCTGACGCCCTCGCAGGTGAGGCTCATCATGGTGGATCCAAAAATGTTGGAGTTGTCAGTCTACCAGGGGATTCCACATTTGCTGGCCCCTGTGGTCACTGACATGAAAGAGGCAGCCAATGCGTTGCGCTGGTGTGTCGCAGAGATGGAACAGCGTTATCGACTGATGGCCTCGCAAGGGGTTCGCAACATCGATGGTTTTAACCAGAAGGTGAGCGATGCCATTGCCGATGGCGATCCTATCCTCGATCCCACCCGATCCACAGAAACCGAATCGGTCTTCACTGAACGTTTGCCTTACATCGTCGTCCTGATTGACGAGCTAGCCGATTTGATGATGGTTGTTGGCAAAAAGGTCGAGGAACTGATTGCGCGTCTCGCCCAAAAAGCACGTGCTGCAGGCATTCACCTCATCATCGCGACCCAGCGTCCTTCGGTGGACGTGATTACGGGTCTCATCAAGGCGAACATCCCGACGCGTATTGCCTTTCAAGTGTCGTCTCGCATTGATTCTCGTACCATTCTCGATCAACAAGGGGCTGAGCAGTTGTTGGGGCACGGCGATATGCTGTATTTGCCGCCTGGTTCTGGAGTACCGATCCGCGTACACGGTGCCTTTGTCTCCGATCAAGAGGTGGTTCGCGTTGCGGAAGACCTGAAGAAACGGGGTGCACCGAGCTACATTGAGGATGTTCTACGCAGCAATGACCCCGATGTAGAAGGGAGCGGCAGCGGCGAGGCCGAGGCCACTCCAGAGGATGATCCGCTCTTTGAAGAGGCAGTGCGCATCATCACGGGCACGGGCCGTGCCTCAGTCTCCGGCATTCAACGCCGCCTAAAAATCGGCTACAACCGAGCCGCTCGGCTGGTAGAAGAAATGGAACGGTGTGGTATCGTCGGTCCCTTACAGTCGAACGGTACCCGTGAAGTCTTAAAACCCGCTCCCTCTGCTGATGCCTCCTCGTGACGCAGTATATTCAAGGTTCCTGTATGAACAGCGTAGTGTGCCGATGGGTGCGTTTTGGTTTGCTGCTTTGTTTGGCGCTGTGTGTGGGCACCGTGTATGCAGAAGTCGATCCCTTGCACCGTTTTTTGGAAGGTTTGCATAACTTGCGTGCGGATTTCCGGCAAACAGAATACGATGACCATCACAACGTCGTGCGCGAAAGTCAGGGAACCCTGCACCTGCAACGACCTGGTTGTTTTCGGTGGGAATACAAAACCCCCTACCTGCAATTGATCATTTCCGATGGTCAGCAGGTCTGGTTCTATGATCCGGATCTAGAACAGGTAACGGTGAAGCCTTATGGCCGTGCCTTGGCCAACAGCCCTGCCTTGTTGTTGAGTTCTGACGAACCGTTGGATCACCATTTTGAGGTCACGGACGCAGGTACGCGTGCAGGTCTTCAGTGGGTCGCGGTACAGCCTAAAACCACGAACGCAGGCTTTGTCAAAGCGGAGGTCGGTTTTTCGGAGACCGAGTTGCGTGCGATGACTTTGGTGGACAGTTTTGGTCAGACGACCAATCTGCAATTTTCCAACCCCCAGCGCAATCTGTCGCTTCCGGAGGATCTTTTTCATTTTCATCCCCCCCCTGGGGTTGATGTGATGGGCAAGGGGCAGTGAGGACCGACTTTCTCAACGCGCACGAACGTCACTGGAAAGACGCCGAGCATCTTTATCAGATCCAGCGTTGGGCCAATGCCGATCATTTGTATGGCATGGCAGCGGAGTGTGGCTTGAAGCGGTTGATGCAGGTCTTTGGTATGTCTTTCGATGCCTTCAGAGGTATGCCTACCAAGAGAGAGGATCTTGTACACGCACATGGGATATGGGATCGCTACGAAAGCTACCGATCCGGACATCCTGACGGTGTACAGACCTGGATGGGATATCGTATCCTCTTTGAACATTGGCAAAGATCAGGCGTGGCGCAAACCATTCGTGATCGATTGCAAGTGGTGGGTGCCATGGTTCCAGACGATGAAGGTCGTATGGCCTACCTGGAGAGTTTACGAGAACGAGCATCGGATACTTTTTCGGACACCCTGTACGATGAAATACCACCGGGTGAATCAATAGCCGAGCGTTTCAGTTTCGACGAAACAGACGAATCTGCGCCGCATTATCCACTGCCTATTCGCTGGAACCGAGGATTCGCGGCGCTGCGTTCCCTGCACGCACGATTGGAAACCATCGATGATCAAGAGATTCGCGCTGTTTTTGGCCCCTTGATCGACGCAGTGGATGCGGTCTTTCCTGGTGAGAAAGAAAACCATGACTGACGTAACGACACTGCGCCATGCCATTGTAGAAGCATTGCCAGAAAAGACCTCTCTGGACGGAAAGCCCCTCGAATCGAGGCATCTTTATGTACCACCCGCACATACCAAGGCACTGCGCCTAGAGTGTCCGTTGGTCATTGGTACACGAGGTGTCGGCAAATCGGCCTGGACTGCGGCATTGTGCGACCAGGCATTGCGAAGCAATTTGACCACCTCTATTCCACAATTAGCTTATACCGATGTGCGAATTGGTTTTTCCGAAGAGCCGCGTATCGAAGAATACCCTGATCCAGAGACATTCAAGCAACTGCTTGACGCAGGGAACTCAGCTTATGATATCTGGCGTTCGATCATGGCACGCTGGCTGGCGGTTCCAGGACTCCCGCTTGATACTTGGCCCGCGACTGTACAATGGGTCAAGAAAAACCCAGAACCATTGGCCCGCTGGATGCAGCAGACCAACCAAGCACTGGATCAGAAGCAACGTTATAAGCTGATCCTCTTTGATGCATTGGATCGGTTGAGTCATGACTGGAAAACCATGGACAACATGGTACGTGATCTATTACGCGCAGTGCTTTGGTTACGTCCCTTCCATCGGCTTTTTGCCAAAGTATTCTTACGTGAAGATCAAGACAATCGTACCATCACCAATTTTCCAGATGCGTCCAAATTATTGGCTACCAAAGCAGAACTAAATTGGGCCAGGCATGATTTGCACGGACTTTTATGGCAACGGTTGATCAATGCCCCTGAACCGCATGGTGAATGCTTACGGGAAATATATAAGCGAGTGGTTGGTGCATCACCTACTCCATTAGAAGAAACCTGGCAGTTGCCCGATGCAGTCAGAAAAGAAACACTGACGCAGCGTGCATTATTTGATGCATTGGCTGGGCCGTGGATGGGACGAGACAAACGCCGTGGTGTGCCCTACCTGTGGTCGGTGGGTCACTTGGCGGATGGCAAGGGCTACACCTCGCCACGTTCCTTTTTGGCGGCCATTCGACAAGCCGCAGAGAATTCTCTAGAACGCTATCCCGATTATGAATATGCATTGCATTATGAGAGCATTAAGCGTGGGATACAAAAGGCATCCGAGATTCGCGTCGATGAAATGGCTGAGGACTACCCGTGGGTGCGTTATTGCATGCAGCCATTGGCCAAAGTAGTAAGCGTACCTTGTGGATATAACGCTATTTTGCAGCATTGGGAGCGAGAGTTTCCAGAGGGGCCAAGCGCCATACCCAACAAACGCTTGCCGCCACAACATGCGGCGGGTGGCTGGGAGGGCATTCGAGAGGATCTCGTTCGTTTGGGCGTTTTCTTGATCAAACAAGATAGCAGGATCGATATGCCCGACCTCTATCGGGTTGGTTTCGGTCTGGGACGCAGGGGCGGCGTGAAACCCTCTAAGTAACCACTGAAGTGTCATGCCTGGCACGCAAAAAGCCTCTCGCACCACGCGATCACATCGAGAAAGTTACGTTTTATCATGTGGTTATCCGTTCTTGTCGCGTGTGTGTTGAGGTTCAAGCAATGCTTGAAGCAATGCTTGACAAGGTGTGCAAAAGTCTATACCATTGTTCTTCTTAGATGCGGGGTGGAGCAGTCTGGCAGCTCGTCGGGCTCATAACCCGAAGGTCGTAGGTTCAAATCCTGCCCCCGCTACCAATTCATTCAATCAGTATTTTCCAATCCTGACATGAGCCTGAACGAAGGTGGTCTGTGAGGTGTTGCTCAGGCGGCGCGTTGTTGGGTTTTGTGAATAAATTGAAAGAGTTCTGTCCTGGTCTCGTTGAGACGTTGGGCGGCT
>CAIJYR010000146.1 GCA_903824965.1 uncultured Thiotrichales bacterium | reverse complement strand
GAGCCAGCGAAGTGGCGAGTCGTGGCGGACGCAGGGCGGCGCGGGCGCCGAAGGCACGGCATGTCGCCAATTTTTCGCTCCCGACGGCGACTGGGATGTCCCAGTCGGGTATCGCGAAAAATGGCGACTTCCCTGAAAAGACTTTTATGCTACGCATTGGCTCTTATCACTTGCAAACACCCTTGGTGCTTGCCCCCATGGCAGGAATCACCGATCGTCCGTTCCGAGCACTCTGTCGACGATTCGGGGCAGGACTCACTGTCTCCGAAATGGTTTCCTCCAATTCTCTTTTGTGGGGCAGTACCAAAACCCGCCGCCGCGCCGATCATACCGGTGAGCCATCCCCACGTTCGGTACAGCTCGTGGGCGCCGATCCTGTGCTCATGGCAACCGCCGCTTGCTACAATGTCGATCAGGGTGCCGATATCATCGATATCAACATGGGCTGTCCCGCCAAAAAAGTCTGTAACGTCATGGCAGGATCAGCCCTGCTCAAAGACGAACGCAGGGTCGCAGAAATTCTTACGGCCGTCGTAAAAGCTGTTCCCGTACCCGTCACGCTCAAAATGCGCACCGGCTGGGACACAGAACACCGCAACGGGCCAACCATCGCACGCATCGCCGAAGAATGCGGCATACAAGCCCTCGCCGTCCATGGGCGTACCCGTGCCTGTGGTTATTCCGGCAAGGCTGAATACGATACTATCCGCATCATGAAATCGGTCGTTTCTATTCCCGTCATCGCGAACGGGGACATTACCACCCCCCTGCAGGCCCGTGAGGTACTTACTTACACCGCCGCCGATGGCATCATGATAGGCCGTGCAGCCCAGGGCCGACCCTGGTTTTTCCAGCAGGTGCAGCATTTTCTGTCCACGGGCGAATCCTTGTCAGACCCCGAACCAACGTTTGTACGGGACATCCTCTTGGAGCACCTGGAGCATATCTATGCTTTTTACGGAACCACCACAGGACTGCTCGTGGCTCGCAAGCACCTCTCCTGGTACGTGCGGGGAACCCCAGGCGCCAGTGCCTATCGCGCTGCCGTGAACCAAACCCACACCACAGAACAACAAGTCGCGCTGACACGAGACTACTTCCACCACCTCCTGAACGATACCAAGGAAATACAATGACCCAAGGCAGCACCGCCGCGCACACGCCCGCCACCCACTATCCCATACAGCGTGCACTCCTCAGCGTTTCCGACAAGACCGGCATTGTCGAGTTGGCGCGTGCCCTCACGGAACTCGGTATCGAATTGCTGGCCACGGGGGGTACCGCACGTCTGTTGACCGAATCTGGCCTCCCCGTGACCGAGGTTTCCGACTACACGGGTTTTCCAGAGATGATGGGGGGGCGTCTCAAAACCCTCCATCCCCGTATCCACGGTGGCTTGTTGGGCCGTCGCGGGGTGGACGACGCCGACATGATCACCCACGCCATTCCGCCCATTGGCTTGGTGGTGGTCAACCTGTATCCCTTTGAAGAGGTGATTACGCGCCCTGGGTGTACGCTTGAAGAGGCGATTGAAAACATCGACATTGGCGGCCCTACTCTGTTACGCGCTGCGGCCAAGAACCATGCCGCTGTCACGGTCGTGGTGGAGGCAGGAGACTACGAACAGGTGCTTTCGGAAATCCGCCTTCAGGGAATCACCACGAACGCGACCCGTTTTTCGCTTGCCGTCAAAGCGTTTGCCCACACAGCCCGCTACGATGGCATCATTGCCAAGCATCTCAGCGAGCGCGGTGAGGCGTTCCCTGAGACGCTGCATCTCCAATTCACCAAAGTCCAGGATTTGCGCTATGGCGAGAATCCGCATCAAAGAGCCGCTTTTTACCGTGATCGCTTGCCTGTCGAGCCAGGGGTTGCAAGTGCCCATCAGATTCAGGGCAAAGAGCTGTCCTACAACAACCTTGCCGATGTGGATGCGGCTCTGGAATGTGCCAAGGCATTCGAGGTTCCGGTGTGTGTCATCGTCAAACACGCCAATCCCTGTGGGGTCGCCGTAGGAGACGATCTGCTCACCGCCTACGAACGCGCCTACCGCACCGATCCGACCTCGGCGTTTGGTGGCATCATCGCCGTGAACCGTACCCTGAATCGCGAAGTGGCCAGTAAGATTCTGGAACGCCAGTTCGTAGAGGTGATCATTGCTCCCGACATCGCACCCGACGCGCTGCCCATTCTCGCCACCAAAAAGAACATCCGTGTACTGGCCTGTGGGACTTGGGGGAGTGATCGCAGTCGTGGACTTGATTTTAAACGTGTCGTGGGTGGCCTCTTGGTGCAAGATCGCGACCTCGGACAGATCGATTGGAAAGACCTCCGCGTGGTCACACGACGCACCCCCACAGAAGCCGAGCGTGCTGATCTGGCCTTTGCCTGGAAGGTGGTCAAGTTCGTCAAATCGAACGCCATCCTACTCGCACGCAGTGGCATGACCATCGGGATTGGTGCGGGACAGATGAGCCGTGTCTATTCGGCCCGTTTGGCTGCGCTCAAGGCCAATGATGCCGGTCTCTCTACCCAAAACACTGTCCTTGCCTCCGATGCCTTCTTTCCGTTTCGGGACGGCTTGGAGCAAGCTGCCGCCATGGGGGTCAGTGCCGTGATCCAGCCGGGTGGTTCTGTGCGCGATGCGGAGGTTATTGCAGCGGCCAATGAAAACGACATTGCCATGGTTTTTACCGACATGCGTCATTTTAGGCACTGATCCGCATGGCCATTGTTTTGATCTCTGATGTGCACCTGTGTGCAGACCGTCCGGCGGTGACGGAGTTGTTTTTGTCCTTTTTGGAGGAAACAGCACGAACCTCAGAGGGTCTGTATATTCTGGGCGATCTGTTTGATGGCTGGGTCGGGGACGACGCTGCAGAACCAGAGGACAAGCGGGTACTTGCGGGCCTTCGTGTCTTGACGGATGCGGGGGTGCCGCTCTGGGTCATGCAGGGCAACCATGATTTTCTGTATGGTGCGGGATTTGCTGCCGAAACGGGCTGTCGGTTTCTGCCGGATCCTTACCTGCTAGACCACGGGGGTAGGCGTACCGTTTTGACGCATGGTGATTTGCTTTGCACGAACGACGTTGCCTATCAGCACTTTCGGAAAGTTGTGCGAGATCCCCTATGGCAGGCCAAACAACTGGCGGAACCGCCAGCGGTGCGTCGTGCGTTGGCGAAGAATCTCCTGTCCTTGAGCCACACCCACACCGCAGAGAAAGAAGACACAACGATGGCGGTCAGTCAGGCCACGGTAGCGTCGTTTTTGCGTGATCAAGCGGCCACGCGACTGATCCACGGCCATACCCACCGTCCTGCACAGCATCGGTTTTGGTTGGATGGTCAGGAAGTAGATCGCATTGTGCTACCGCACTGGGACGTTGATGCTCACGGAAACGCAACGGGAGGGTATGTGCGATGCACACCAGAGACGCATGAAATCATTTTGTTGCTATAAGAACTCATTGCGAGGCAAACCCATGAACGATACCCCCCAGACAGAGCCAACCCAGCGCCATACCCTCCAAAACAAGAAGAGGCAACTTCTTATAGAAATCAGGCATTACCTGACACACCCGCTTGCGCTCATCGGGCTTGTGGTGCTTGTGTTTTTGCCTCTTTTCTACGGCGTTCATGCCTTCTTGTTTTGGTCGGGAATTATTCCACCCTTGACTAAAGATGTGGGAAGTGTCATGGTTCATACCATCCTAAGCGATGGGTTTATGGGGGGCTTGTACTCACGAGGAGCACATGGAGCGAAGCGTAGTGCGACGAGCCCCGCGTAGCCGTGAGGGCCGTACGTTTTGTCGATGTCCGCAGCCGTATCGCGGGCTGAGACAAAACGTAAGGCAACCGAGCACGGCGTAAAGCCATTTGTG
>CAIJYR010000145.1 GCA_903824965.1 uncultured Thiotrichales bacterium | reverse complement strand
GATAATGAAGCCGCCCAACGTCTCAACGAGACCAGGACAGAACTCTTTCAATTTATTCACAAAACCCAACAACGCGCCGCCTGAGCAACACCTCACAGACCACCTTCGTTCAGGCTCATGTCAGGATTGGAAAATACTCGCAGCCCTACGATCTCTACGTTCTGGCATGATTCTACGTGCACGAAGGCTGTGCATGGTGTGCGGGTCGATGGGTAGGCGTTGTGCTACACTGTCCCTTATTTAAAAGCGGAGAAAGAACATCCGGCATCAAGAACCCCACGCCCACGTATACACGCGGGCCTTGTGAAACATCCACTTTATAAAGATCACACTCTCCCACAGCCCCTCTTCGGTTCTTCGTGCGTGGTGTATGTATAGAAACTGTTCTTCAGGATTCATGTCCTCTCTCCCCGATCCTCTCCATCGTCGTCCTCGCACCGTTGCCATCCTTCAGGCGAGACTCTCTTCGTCGCGTCTTCCTGGTAAGGTACTCTTAGAGGTTGCGGGCGCACCCTTGCTGGATCGCGTGGTTCTGCGCGTCCTGCGATCGAAGACCCTGGATCAAACCGTCGTCGCAACCACCAGAAACGCCCAGGATGATCCCATCGTTTCGGCGTGTGCACACCTTGGCGTTCTGTGCATACGCGGAGACGAAGCGGATGTCTTGGATCGATATCGAGAGGCTGCGATCGCAACTGGGGGCGAGGTATTGGTACGCATCACCGCCGATTGTCCGTTGATCGATCCTGAAGTCATCGACCAAGTGGTAGAGGCATTTCACAGTCATACGGCCGACTACGTCAGCAACACCCAAACGCGCACATGGCCGCGTGGACTGGATGTGGAGGTTTTCAGTCGAGCAGCTCTAGATCGTGCTTGGCAAGAAGCCAAAGCGCCGTGGCAACGGGTGCATGTCACGCCGTATTTTTACCAACACCCTGAACGGTTCAGGCTGCATGCGATCGTCAATTCCACAGATCACAGTCATTTGCGTTGGACGGTCGATACGACGGAAGATATGGAACTGATACGCACCATCTATCACCATTTTAGCAGTCGAGATGATTTTGGGTGGCGTGAGGTGTTGACACTGATGGAACAGGTACCTGCGCTTGCCCAACTGAACCAGCATGTACGACAAAAATCCCTAGAGGAAGGATAGGCTTCATGCGATTCTTACACTGTGCCGATCTGCACCTGGACAGCCCCTTGCTTGGACTGGAACGCTACGAGGGTGCACCTGCACAGGAAATGCGTGCGACCACCCGCCGATCGTTCTCGAACATCATCGATCTCGCACTGGAGCGCGAAGTAGACTTTGTCCTGATCGCAGGGGATGTCTTCGACAACGATTGGCTCGATTTCAATGCGGGTCTTTTCTTTGTGGATCAATTGCGTCGCTTAGCGGATGCAGCGGTGCGTGTATTTATCGTCAGTGGCAACCATGACGCAGCCAACAAGATATCGCGATCAGTGCCTTTGCCGAAGCATGTTACCTGGTTCGACCACAAGGCCCCTAGCACGGTGGTGGACGAAGAACGCCTGGGCATTGCCATCCATGGCCAGAGTTTCGCAACAGGCATCATGCGGGAGGATTTGGCGAGTCGTTATCCAGAGGCACGTCCGGGTCTTTTGAACCTTGGTCTGCTTCACACCTCGCTGAGCGGACGGGAAGGAAAAGAACACTACGCACCCACGACGGTCGAACGTTTGGCCACCAAAGGGTACCACTATTGGGCTTTGGGGCATGTTCATAAACGTGTCACCGTCTGCGAAGATCCGTGGATTGTTTTTTCTGGCAACATCCAAGGGCGTCATGCCCGCGAACTGGGGCCGAAGGGGTGTCTCGTGGTCGAAGGCGACGCAGAGGGCATTCGTTCTGCGCCGGAGTTTGTCGCAACGGACGTTGCCCGTTGGGCACATCTTTCTATGGACACGACGGATCTTGCCCATCTAGACGATCTTGAAGCGTCGGTACAACAAGAAGTACAGCAAGCAGTGCTGTCGGCGTGTGGGCGTCCCCTGGCCCTTCGGTTGTCGTTCGTGGGACGCACGGCTTTGCACGGTGATTTGGTCCGAGATCCTGATCAATGCCGTGCCAATCTATGCGCCTGGATCAACGAGGCCTCTGGTGGTACCGCATGGTTAGAAAAGGTCAGGGTTTCGGTAACGGCCCCGATGGATCGCATTGCCCTGGCGAAGCGTGATGATCCGATGGGTCTGCTGCTCCGAAGGTGTAACGAACTGAATGCCGACCCTGAGGCGATGGCCCGAATCACGGATTCGGTGCTTTCGGAGGTGTGGCAGAAAATGCCTGTTGAATTACGCAACAGTGCGCTCGGTACAGAAGCATTACAATCGGCACAAGAACGCTTGCTGGCAGAACTCTCCAGGGAAATAGCGTTATGAGAATCGCTCAACTGGATCTAAAGGCATTTGGGCATTTTACTAATAGGCGGATGGTATTCAAGGATACGCCGGATTTCCATATTGTCTATGGACCGAATGAGGCAGGCAAGACAACCATTTCCCGTGCATTATACGGCGCATTGTTTGGGATTCCAGAAAGGACAACGGACAATTATCTGCATTCAAACCAAAACTTGCGGATTGGGCTTGTATTGGCGTCGCCTACGAACGAACGTTTGGCGATCATGCGTAGGAAAGCCCGCAAGAACAGTCTCCTGCCCTACGACCCAGAGACAGGGGAAGAATCCGGTGTACCTGTGACGGACGAACAGCTCTCGGCCTGGATGGGTTTTCTCTCAGAAGGTCTGTATACCTCGATGTTTGGCCTCAACCACGAGGGATTGGTCGCAGGTGGGAAGGCATTGAGTGAGGGAAAGGGAGATCTTGGCCAAAGTCTGTTTGAAGCTGGTTCGGGTCTGGCATCCGTATGGCGGTTGCGCGAAATCCTACAAGAAGAGGCTGACAGTCTTTTTCGACCCCATACGCGGGCAGCGACTGCCATCAATAAGGCTATTACACAGTACACCGCGACGCGCAAGGAAGCCAAAGATGCACAGGTAAAACCGACAGAGTGGAGCCTATTGCAACAAAAGAAGGATGCGGCACAAGCAGCGCACGAAGAGACGAAAGTGCATTGGCAACGCATCAAAGCGCGAGAATCGCACCTGGAACGCCTTGTGATTGTTTTGCCCGATGTGGCGGAACGGTGGATACTACACAAGAGCCTGAGTGCTTTGGGGCGTGTCAGAAAACTTGCGGAGGACGCCTCAAGCGCACGCATGACGGCCGAAACGCAATTGCGCCAGGCGGAGATGAATCGAAGAGATGCGTTGGCCAGTCGTGCGCAGTTACAAAGAGAACGGGACAGCATCCCAACACCACAAGAGAAACTATTGCAGGAAAGTGCGTCAATTGAGGCACTGTATTATGCGTTGAAGGAGTTCAGGACAGCGCGGGACAGTGTGTTGCGTGCTACAGGCACCCTCAAACAAGCGGATATACAGATCGAATCGTTGCTGGTTTCGATTGGAGATGCGCGTGCCAGAAATACGTTACCGAGTGTAACCTTGCGTGCCAGGATTCAAAGTCTCGCAACCGAAGGAGAAACCCTGCGCACCGAACGAGAGGCGGCTTTTCAAGAACGGGAAACAACCAGACAACGGTTGTCTGCACTCGATAGAGAAATGGCGGTTCTTGGGTCGCAAGCGGTTCCTGTCTCGGTGCTAGAAGCGATCGATACCTTTGATGCGGAGGGAAATCCAGAAGCAAAAGCGGTGGATCTGAACCGACGGATCGAGGCTCTTTATGCTGATTTGGTTCGCGAAGCCGAGGTTCTGGCACGAGAGGCTGCTTTGACAGCTGGGAGCGTGACCACCTTGGTTTCCATGGGGACACCCCTGTATGCGGAATTAAACGCATTTCGCACTGCCCGTGAAGAAGGAGCATCCATGAGAAGATCGCTCTCAGAAAAAATCAAAACCATTGAGAACGATTGGGCAGCGGTCGACGGTGAAGTAAAAGGTCTCGAACAGTACAGTGCGGTTCCCACGGCAGCACACTTAATCGAGCAGAGAATGATTCGCGATCAATTATGGAAGAAGATTCGCAGCAAAGCATTCCCGACCGATCAGGAACCACTCCTAGTGCTGCCAACTGCGGCCGAATATGAAGCAGCTGTGGGCGCGGCTGATGTGCTGGCAGACCGTCGATTTTCCGATGCCGATCGTGTATCACGGTATGCGGAGCTTACCAAACGCAAAACGCAGATGCAGAACGCAATCGCATTGGAGCGTGTGCGCCTTGTTAGCATCGAGGATGAAATCAACGAACGGAAGCGACAGTGGAAGATTTTTGTTAGAAAATATGATCTGCCGCCCACGTTGGGTGTTGCCGAAATGACGGACTGGTTGAATAGGCGTGATGTATTTCTAAAACACCATCAAACTTACCTTGATTTGAAAAAACAAGCAATCATGGTGGACGAACAGGTTAGAAGAATGCGATCCAAGTGGTCCAACGCATTGCAGGAGGCGGGATGGCCACCCTGTGGTGATACAGAAACACTTGCACAAGCGGCGGTAAGGATACGGAATGTCGTCAAGCAAGCCGACACAGTGGCGACCCGCAGAGAAATGCTTGTCAAAGACAAGAAGAAAACCGAAGAAATCTTTGTCAGTCTCGAAGGAAAGTGTATAACCATTGAGAATCGCTTAAACGATTCTAGGGCACACTGGAAGGGTGCGATGGTCGCGATTCACCTGTCCGAAGATGCTTTTTTTACAGAAGCAACCGCACGGCTCAGGGAATTCGGGGATTTGGAACGCGCCCTAAAGGAATGGAACCAAGCGTCTGTGACGCTGTCCGCATCGCAAGCGACTGTAACCCAGGTAGAGCGTGGCATTATGCAGCTTTGCGAGGTCATTGGGTTTGATCCAGGCAACCGACAGGCGGACGTAATACTCGATCAGATCTACGAACAGTTGAAAGAGACGAAAGCGTTTTCTCAGCGCCGACGAACGCTAGAGGACAGAATCGAAGAAATCGGTAAGGCAATAGTATCTGCGACGCAACAAATAGCATGTGCAGAGCAGGAACTGGAAAGACTCAAAGCACTGGCTGGTTGTGAGACACTCACGGAGCTGGTGGACGCGGAGCGAAGAAGTATGGAATGTCTGCGGCTGGAAGGCGAACTAGCGGCGGTTGAGAAAAGATTGGTACAAGCGTTTGCGCTTCCACTGGAGACTGTGCTTTTTGAAGTAGCGAGACACGATCTTGCACAGGTGAAGGTCGAATTGACGCAGGTGCAGTCAGAATTGATGGTACTTGCTTCGGAGCGTGAGAAACGGTTTTCTGCGTTAGAAAAGGCAACAGCAGACGTAGCAGCTGTGGATGGAGAGGAAAATGCAGCCGACGCAGAACAGCGTGCAACGGATATAGCCGCACACCTAAATCATTTGGTGGGTAAGTATGCGTCTGCACGTATGGCATCTACCATTCTTTCGGAAGTCATTGAAGAATATCGCAAACGTTACCAGGGGCCGCTCCTTGCGCGTGCCTCTGATTTATTTGCTATCATTACGAAGGGAAGATTTGTGAAAATAGCCACGGACTATAACGACCAACAGCAGACGATTCTGGTAGGCGTTCGACCTACTGGCAGACAGGAACCGGTCGAAAACTTAAGTTCAGGGACGCGCGATCAATTGTTTCTTGCGTTGCGGTTGGCAACCATAGAAAGCCATGTCTTCCAGCAAGCGCAGATGCCCGTTGTGGCGGATGATATCGTGATTCACTTTGATGATGCTTCCGTGGATGCCACTTTTAGGGTGTTAGCGGATTTATCCAAAAGAACGCAGGTATTATTCTTCACGCATCATGAACACCTGATTGATAGGGCCTGTCATGCCGTTGGAGAGAATGCTTTTGCCGTGCACCGACTGTAGCAAAAGGAGATAAATATTGTGGAAAACCGTGAGATTGAACCGTTAGAATCATCCATGGTGCATGGTGTTTCACGTCGCACCTTTTTACAATATTGTGCCACCTTAGCGTCACTCATGGCTTTACCGTCTTCTGCGGGAGTGGCATTTTCCAAGGCCCTTTCGAGTGTATCTCGGCCGCCTGTGATTTGGCTGTCTTTCCAGGATTGTGGTGGCTGCACCGAGTCACTGATTCGATCCAATGTACCCACCTTGGAAGATTTGCTTTTCAATAGCCTGTCTTTAGAGTATCACCAGGCCTTCCAGATTTCTGCTGGTATTGCTACAGAGGCTGCCAGAAAAGACGTTGTGCAGAAGAATTGGGGCAAGTATCTGCTTATAGTCGATGGCTCGATACCTATGAAAGAGGAGGGTGTGTATTCTACCACCGCAGGGGTTTCCCATTACGATTTATTGATGGAAATGGCAAAGGGTGCGGCCGCTGTGATCGCGATGGGTACCTGTGCTGTATCGGGTGGACTGTCCAGAGCCTATCCAAACCCAACGGGTGCGACAGCGATTTCTCGTTTGATCAAAGACAAACCTGTGATCAATCTCCCTGGCTGTCCTCCCATTCCTGTCGTCATGACAGGTGTGTTGATCTATTATTTGACCTTTGGGGCTTTTCCAGAACTGGATGCCTTGGGTAGGCCTAAGGCATTCTATGGTGAAACCGTTCATGATCGGTGCTACCGTCGCCCATTCTACGAGCAAGGAAAGTTTGCAAAGTCATTCGACGACGAAGGAGCACGTCAGGGTTGGTGTCTTTTTGAACTGGGGTGTAAGGGGCATATTACGCACAATGCATGCTCTACAAAGAAATGGAATGGTGCCGTTTCTTTCCCCATCGAGTCTGGGCATGGATGTCTTGGCTGCTCAGAACCTGGATTTTTGGACACAGGGAGTTTCTACCGCGCCTTGTCTTTGCCGGAAAAACCGATAGGACATGCGGTCAATGCGTTGATGGCGGGTGCTATGGTGGGTGGATCTATGTTCATGACAAATCGCGGTTTTAAAATGGTGGCTGCTCATACGCATTTACCGTCTTGTGTGGCAGATCTGGAAAAAGAAAGCGGAGGCTGATATGAGTGAGTTTCAATGGCTCTCATGGATACGCGGTGTCGGGTTACAATCCGCCGTGGCAATCTTCTGCATGGGGATAGTATGGCGGACGATGGAGATTTATACGTTAGGTCGTAAACTGGATATTGCCGAGCCTCGTCGCATATCGGGTGCCTCTGGTTGGCACACTATCTATCGTCGTTTTTTAGCGCCACTCGGAATGATCCATTTGGATCCTGTCACATACATTGGTGGCTATGTTTTTCATCTTGGTTTACTGATTGTATTCTTCTTATCTGAGCCTCATATACACTTGATACGCGAGCTCATTGGTTTATCTTGGCCAGCGTTACCGCCCTCGATGATCGATATCGTCACAATCGTCACCCTGATCACCATGATCGTTGTATTAGTGGATCGTGTCAGAAAACCACTAAAACGATTCCTCTCTGGTTTCGGAGATTATGTTCTCTGGGTGATTACTTTTCTGCCGGTGCTTTCTGGTTATTTGACTGTACATCACTTGCTACTTCCCTATACCATTCTGTTGGCACTGCATATGATCAGCGTGGAGGTCTTGCTGATAGTATTCCCTTTCACAAAACTATTCCATGCTGTGACCGTATGGCCATCGCGCTGGTTCAATGGGAATACCAATGCGCGTAAGGGCGTCCCCGTATAGCCCCTCTTGATAAAAGACTTAGACTTAGGAAAAGGCAACGCCATGAGTGCTTCCTTTCACAGGGCCGTCAATGTTCTCAAAAAGATGATTGATACGCCCATTGCCAGTTATTTCAACAGCTGTCTTCACTGTGGTTTGTGTGCAGAAGCCTGTTTGTTCTACACGGAAACGGGTGATCCAAAATACGCGCCCATCTATAAACTAGAACCGCTGCGTCGGTTATACCAACAAGAATATACCTTGATGGGCAGAATGGCCCGGTTGTTTGGTCTTTCACGCCCGGTGACAGCGACAGAATTCGAGGACTGGAAAACGCTGGTGTATGATAGTTGTACTCTATGTGGACGTTGTTCTCTGGTTTGTCCTACAGGGAATGATATCGTTTCTATGGTGAAGTGTCTTAGGGAAGGCATGGCAATTGCTGGTCACGCACCACAAGGTATGATCGATGTGACGAAGCGCACCCTCGAAACGGGGAGTCCGATGGGAATTACATGGTCGGCACTGCAACGCAAAATCGAAAATATCAAAACAGAAACAGGGCTGGAGATTCCTCTGAACCAAGAGGGTGCGGAGTACATGCTCGTGATCTCTTCTCTGGAGATTGCGCATTTTCCTGGATTTCTCACTGCCGTTTCCAAAATCATGCGACAGGCAAAAAAAACCTGGACTCTCTGCTCGGATGCTTTTGAAGCAAGCAACAGCGGTGTGCACATTGGTGTTTCTGACATTGCCAAAGAGATTGTTTCTCGTATTGTAGCAGGTGCCGAGAAGCTGCGCGTGAAAACAGTGATTAGCTCAGAGTGTGGGCATGCTTTTACTGCATTGCGTTGGGATGGCCCAAATCTTATCGAACGCCCTTATCGATTCAGAGTGCGGCACATCGTCGAGGTGTTGGATGAATTCCGTAAACAGGGACTTCTGCAGACGATAGGACATGAGGAGGCAAGGCTCACTTTTCACGATCCATGCCAGTTGGCCAGGATGGGGGGAGTGCTGGAGCCGCAGCGCAAATTACTCAAGATGGTGGCCAGTGATTTTGTAGAAATGCCTGATTCTGGAGAATACAATTGGTGTTGTGGGGGAGGCGGTGGTGTCTCCGACAATGAGGACGCCAAGGAATTGCGGTTGGTCGCGTTTACACGTAAGCGTGCACAATTAGAAGCGGTCAATGCAAGACGCTTGGTTACTGCCTGTGCCAACTGTCGTATTGTATTGGGTGAAGGGATGCAACATCATCAAATGAATGTGCCTTTGCTTGGACTTACCGAACTCATCGCCAATTATTTGTTAGAAACAACGGCAGGGGGAACGGAATAATGTCGCTATCCACACGCTCCTGCGGTACAGTCCCAACGACCACCATGGATGACAATATATTTAGAACGCTTTTACGTGATTTAAATACGGCCAAGCAACGTACCGTGGCGGCTGCTTTTGTAGAAAGTGTACTACCTTTGTGTAGTGACCCTCGCATCAGTACGGTCATTGCCCTTGTGAAGCGGGGCAACGTCACATCACAAGAATTGGAAGCAGCCCATCAGATGGTCAATGCCGTACGGCTAGAAAGTTTTTGCCCCTCTGAGAAAGAAACCGATTGGCAGATCCAGTTCGGGCATTTTGTATCCAGGGCAGTGTTGGATTGTGTGAAGCCTGCAAGGGAAGATATCAATTTGGCTTGGGATGCTGCTATGAATGTTCGCATCGCTCGTACCTGTGAATGCATCGCACTCGGTGATCGCATCCTACGACAAGAGGCAGAGATTCAGTATCGCATCCTTTCTGATTTCATCCATCCACAGGGGTAAACCATGACGAACTCCCAACGGATCGTGGTCGATCCTATCACACGTATCGAAGGTCATTTGCGTATTGAGGCTGAGATGGGTGAGGCGGGCAAAATTGTCCGTGCCTCTGCTGCTGGCACTTCGGTGCGGGGTGTGGAAGTGATTTTGTCTGATCGTGATCCCCGTGATGTTTGGGTACATGCGCAACGGATTTGCGGAGGAGGGTGTACGGTCAGCCATGCTGTGGCATCGATCCGCGCAGTAGAAGATGCTCTGCATGTTTCTGTTCCGCACAACGCACAGCTGATCCGCAATCTAATGATCGGCACACAGTTTATCCATAACCATATTACGCATTTTTACCGCCGACAGGTCTTGGATTGGGTGGATCTTCTCTCTGCACTCAAGGCCGATCCAAAAGCAACCGCACAGTTGGCAGAAAACATCAGTCATTGGCCGAAATCTTCCCCTGGCTATTTTGCAGATACGCAGAAGAAAATCAAAGGATTTATAGAGTCTGGGCAATTGGGTATCTTCGCCAACGGGTTTTGGGGACACCCTGCTTACCAGTTACCACCAGAGCTCAATCTACTGGTGGTTGCACATTACCTGGAAGCGATCGCGTGGCAACGTGATGTTGTAAAACTGCATACCATTTTCGGTGGAAAGAATCCGCATCCTAATTTTGTCATGGGTGGTGTACCCTGTGCTATCAATCTCAGTGGAGAGGATGCTACTGCGGTAAATATGGCAGGTCTACAAATCGTTCAGGATATGATTCATCAAATGCAGGCATTCGTGGAGCAAGTATACCTTCCAGATACATTGGCCATTGCAGGATTCTACAAAGACTGGGCTGCACGGGGTGAAGGCATCGGGAACTTTCTCTGCTTCGGTGATATGCCCACTAAGGAGGCAGGTACACAGGATTCTTTCTTTTTCCCACAAGGTATTATTCTGAACCGAGACATCAGTACCATTCATCCGATCGATCTCAAGAACGCAACGGAGATCCAAGAATTCGTCGCTCATTCCTGGTACAAATACAGTGTAGGGGATGGTCATGGTCTACATCCTTATGAGGGTGAAACCAACTTGCATTATACCGGCCCAAAACCACCCTACGAATACCTGGATGTGAATGCCAAATATTCCTGGATCAAAAGCCCACGCTGGCAGGGAAAGCCGGTTGAAGTCGGGCCACTGGCACGGGTGCTGATGTTGTATGCCAAGGGCCACGAACCCACCAAAGAGATTGTGCATGACACATTGGAAAAATTGAGTTTTGGCTTGGACGCATTCTTTTCTACTCTGGGTCGCACTGTCGCACGCGCTTTGGAAAGCAAACTCCTGGCAGAGGAGATGCAACATTGGTTTGGTGCACTGATGATCAATATTCACGCAGGAAATTTACGCACTTTCCAGCGTGATCAGTGGGATCCCTCCACATGGCCTCAGGAAACACGGGGGGTTGGTTTTACAGAATCTCCAAGGGGTGCTTTGGCCCATTGGGTCGTGATCCAGGAGGGACGCATTGCCAATTACCAGACGGTGGCTTCAGGCACCTGGAATGCTGGCCCCCGCGATACAACAGGCCAATCCGGTGCTTGCGAAGCAGCACTACAGCACAACCACACGGTCGCTGACCCAAAACAGCCTATCGAGATCCTACGCACCGTCCACAGTTTCGACCCTTGCATTACCTGTGCGGCACATTAGCGTAAACCTCTCCCAATGAATAAGGACGGGATGATGATTGCAGAGATTGCCATTAAGCAGTTTAGGTGTTTTCATGACGCAAGAATCAGCGGTTTTAGGGCTGTCAATCTGATTGGTGGTAAGAATAATTCTGGGAAAACCAGCCTGTTAGAGGCGATCTATGTAAATATTTCTCCTAGAACAGAAACAATTATGCGACTCCGGCAATTCAGAAGGGAAACTGCTGAATCAATAAGATACCTACCAGAAGATACTTGGAAGACCCTATTCTTTGGTTTAAACAACAACGAAGATGTGCGTGTCACGTCCTATCATCCGAGTGGCGATGTGTATCGCGACATCGGATTATCGTGCGAGAACTCATCGCCATCATTATTGTCTAATGCACCGAAGGACGATAGGAAACAAACAGAGGACAATTTTGTTGACCTACGAGATACCTATTCCGAGAGATCGCTTACAGGATCAATGTTACGCATTTATTCGCACAAAATTGATGGGACAAAGAACCATTTATATTCATTGAGTTCGCACGAAAATGGATTTACGGGAAAAAGTGAGAACACACCTCTAAACAAGATACTGTTGGATAAAACTAGCGTTAGTTACATTACTGCATCGGGTAGGCTCGCAAGCGAATCGCTCGCACGAGAATATGATCTAGCAGATATACAAGGAAATGCTAGCAAGGTACTTGATGCAATCAGAATCATTGACAATTCTATCATTGAAATAAAGACGCTTAATATAGGAAACCCGTGTGTCTATCTGAGAACAGCAAGTATTGGATATATGTCAGTGTATATGTATGGCGAAGCAATGAGCAAGACGCTAGAGCTTGCTGTAAGGATAGTTAATAACCCCAACAGTGTCTTGCTCATCGATGAGATCGAAAATGGTATCCATCACAGTGCCCAAGAATCGATCTGGAGAAATATTTTTGAACTGGCACTGTTCTTTAAGGTGCAAATATTTGCGACCACGCATAGTTACGAGATGATACAGGCTTTTGCGAATGCTGGGTTATCAAAAGATACTTTCCAAGATGTGGCGGCCTATTTCGAGATGACAAGAAGCATACAATCTGGAGAGATTATTGGGATCGAAAGAAACCCAGAAGATCTGAAGTATGAAATAGATCATGGCATGGAGTTCAGAGGTGAGTAGCGTACTGGTAGCCGACAAGATGACTAACGTACTGGTGGTCGAAAGCAAGAACGATGAGGTATTTCTTAAAACCTTGATCGAATACCTGAATCTCTCTCATGTTAGGTTTCACGAGTCCCCGATCTGTAACATAAACAAATTTGAGTGCATGGAAGGTTTAGACAAAACGAGGTTAATAGGTAGCCTGAAAGCACTCAGAAGAAATGTGCCGCAAGAAATGATTCGCACAATCGGCATAGTGCTTGATCATGATGGAAAGCCTCATGAACGAATGAATCTTATCAATGAGTCGATAGATGCTGTTTTTGCACCAAAGGAGCCTATAGCAAAGCCAGGAGAATTTATCTCTGCGGAAATAAAGATAGGCAACAACGAAGTCTACCCTCTCAAGATAGCATGCCATCTGATAGGGGTGGGCGATGGTGGAGAGCTAGAAACGCTTCTCAAATTGATTAAATCGAAGGATTCGACCTATGCAGATTGTTTGGAAGGCTGGAAGCGTTGTTTAGAAGAACAACAAAAAGTTCTCTCTGAGAAAGAATATGTCAAATTCTGGCTGAATAATTATGTAAGGTTCGATACATGCTCTGATCAAGAGAAAAAACAGGCGGGTCGCAAATGCAGTACGCAAGCTTTTGCATATGTCATGGAAAACAAAAGAGACGCCTTTGATTTCGATCATCCGGCACTCGATGATCTGAAAGCTTTCCTGAGATTGTTCTCGTCATGAAGCGTTTTTTCGTCTATCGTCTCTCTCGCCTACAGTGGGCCATCAAATACGGCGTCTTGGTGTGCTTGCATCGTCTGTTGCAAGTGCGGCTGTACTGGCAACCGGCGCAATGGCCCTCCACAGTCAACGGTGTCGTCGTGTTGATCGATCGCTGTCTTGGGATCGGCGATGTCCTCATGGTCTCACCCGCCCTCCGCCTTATACTCAACCACAAACCGATCACCGTGGTTGCCCATTTGCCGCGCCTCTTGGACGCGAACCTTTCTTGGCGAGTCACCCCTTCCTGGCAAGAACACCAAACCACCGTCGCCCGTCTTGTCGCAGAAGGGCATGTGATGTTGGTGCCTTTCACAGGTGTGCGGGGTTTGCTGACCTTGATCTTCTGGCGCGGAACCCTCCCAGCGGGTGCCATCGTGCTCGGTGATCACTTTTGGATAGACACCGTAAACGCTTCCCGCACGCCTGTCTCCGGCAGACACTATGCCGATCCAGCCATCGCTGCCGCACAGGGATTGGCCTGTCGTCTGTCGGCGGATCCCACAGAAACGACTCCCCCCTCACGGCTTCCCCCACTCGTAGACTCCACGGCGAGACAGCTTGCACTGACACCAAGTGGCCCCTTCGTCGCGCTGGCACCCTGGGCAACCGCCGCCACCCGTCGATGGCCTTTGGCCCATTGGACAGCGTTCCTCGAACAGGTGGCCACACACCGTCCAGAACTTCAGTTCGTCCTCCTAGGGAGTGCCAACGAACGGGAGCATGGCGAGGCCATCGGCGGCAGCGCGATCAACCTGATGGGGAAATTAACGCTCGCAGAAACGGCGGCCTTGCTGAGCCGTGCACGTCTGTTGGTGTGCTGTGACAGCGGCTTGATGCACATCGCATTGGGATTAAAAACGCCCGTTGTGGCCTTGTTCGGCAGCACCGATCCCCTCACCAGGGTGCCGAACCACACCGAACCCACGGAAACGATCTTAGACACCACGCTCTGTCCACAACAATGGGCACCATGCTACGCTGGGTTGCAACGCGATCCCGTATGCCCGTCGGAAGTCGAGTGTCTATCCCACCTCACGCCTGAGCGCGTTGCTGCACGAGCATTGGAACAGTTGGCCAAAACAGACCAGCGCCAATCCCCCTTGGAGACAACACGATGAATCAGTGGTATATGCTGACTGTGGTGGGTCGAGATCGACCAGGCATCGTGGCACAGCTCACGAGCGCACTCTATGAGGGTGGATGCAACCTCGGCGAGGCATCCATGCTCCGATTGAGGCGCAACTTTACCATCCTGTTGATGGCACAATTCAGCGGATCTATGGAAGCACTAGAAGCCCTTGTACGACCCGTGGCCGACGCATTGGCCTTGTGCCTACACATCGAACCACTGGAGGGCGACCTACACGAGCCGCGTGATCCCCCAGATGTGCGCATCACGGTACATGGTGCCGATCGGGCGGGCATTGTGGCACGGGTGACGGGTGCGCTGGCTGCGGCTGGGTTGGATATCTTGGATCTTGGCTCAGACGTGGCGGGCAGTGAACAACAACCCATCTATGTGATGTACATCGACGGCTATGCAACACAAGGCATCGAGGCGCTGCGAACGGCGTTAGCAACGGTTGGCGTGGAGGGTATCGTGGTGCATATCGAACCTATCCAGACGTTTTCCTGCTGAAGATCCTAGCACTGGCATGTTGGCAATCCTCACCTATCCTGATGAACGCTTGAAGCGCGTTTCTGAACCGGTAGAACGGTTTGAGGATGAGCTACGTGCCTTTCTCACGGCACTGGAAGAGGCGATGGACGCAGGCCCGGGCGGAGTTGGGATTGCCGCACCCCAAACGGGACACACCCAACGAATCGTCCTCGTCGACTGTTCCAAAGCACGCAAACCCGTCCCCAACCATGGACGGCTCGTGCTGATCAATCCTGAATTGACCACCTGGGAGGGGATGGAGGTTGGACGAGAGGGTTGTCTGTCCGTGCCGAATTATACGGGGAACGTCATTCGTGCTGTGCGCGTTACCCTGCAAGCGCAGGACGCACAGGGAGAAGCGCACACCTATCACCTGGAAGGCTTTGAGGCACGTGTGGTGCAGCACGAGATCGATCACTTGGATGGGATACTGTTTCTGGAGCGACTGGTAAGTCGTCGTAGCGATCTCTTCCAACGCAAAAACTACCTGCCCAGCCCCAGCAAAGGATAGCTGGCGAGGCCGGAGCAAACCCACTCTGCGCGGCAGTATGCTACGCGGGGAGGTGGGTCTAAGAAGGGGAGTTGGCGCGCCCGGAGAGATTCGAACTCCCGACCACCTAGTTCGTAGCCAGGTACTCTATCCAGCTGAGCTACGGGCGCAAAGGAGATTTATTATGCGAAAAGGCGCTCCTTTTGTCAAGATCGTCGCCCCGAAGTTTTTCCTCTCTGCGTTACTGCGCCTCTACGTAGGTAAAGTCAACTGTCCCGGATTGACGCAAGCGTTGTGGGCCATAGGTATTCCACATCCATTCTTCTACGTAGTCGACCCCCCCGTGTAGGGTGGACGACACCACCTGTAGACCAGAGACCGTATACAGGTCTCTGACAAATAGGTAATCAATCCCAAGGCTTGTGCTGATGTTCGTGACACGACTGCTCAAAGTCTTCAGCAGACCCAGCTTAGCGTTGGACATTTCTTCTGCGGGGGGATGTCCTGGGGAAGGAGCCGCTGCTTGCTCAGCAGGAGGTGGGTCGTTTGGCATCCGTAGCGTGACAGAGGGCAATAATCGCTTAAAGCCCCGTTTCACCAAGGGAGCGGTTTCGTCTGTCCAATGCACCAAGGCATCGAGACTGGCTTTGTCTGGGACAGGGACAGAGGGGGAGGGCGCGTGCCAAAAGTCAACGGTGTGCCAGAGACCAGAAAACGCAGCCATCACTTCCGCAGGGAGAGAGCGTCCGTTGTCCGGATCAGCAGACGTACTGTGAGGCAGTGGGATAGGGGGGGGTCGGAAGGCATAGCGAACATCTAACACATCATAGGGATCACTGATCCTAAAACCAGCTTCTAGCCAGGAGGGTGGCAAGTGCCAGCCCTGTGTGTCTGCAAAATGAACGGCATCTCGCCAAGCGCCAAGGGTTTGATGCGGTGCAACGACCAAAGGCCGCACAAAAGTACAGAAGGCATGGCGATCGGTATTGTCGTCTATTTTTACAAAAGGAATCTCTTTTTGAAGACAATCTCGGCTAAGACCCCACCCATCACCAGTCGGAATCGCATTGGCATGAAGGATCAAAAAGGCATCGACTGAAGAAGCCGTGTGTTTGAAGAAGACCAGTGAAAAAATCACTCCGTAGGAGGAACGAGGTGTAGGCTTCGCGGGATCCACTCCCACCCCAACCAGTGTCCACGACCCCACTGGCAACGGCACGGTATGGCCAGTGATTTCAAAGACGCCATGGAACTCTTGCCCCGTTTTCCAGGGCCAGTGTTCGGGTTCTGGTGCGATCGAGGCCGTGATGCAACACAAGGCGGCCCCGAACAGCGCGAGGAAACCGGATCGGTGGGACGTATGACTCATCGACCCAGTTGACTGAGGAGGCTATCGGGTATTGCTGCGTTGGAATAGACCTGCTGCACGTCGTCCAAGTCGTCGAGCATTTCTTGCATGCGTATCATGCGTTTTGCGTGTTCGGGATCGGTTAGGGTAACGTGCGTCGCGGCATACATCGTGGTTTCGACCGCTTCGGGAGTAAACCCTGCTTTGATAATGCCTTGGCTGACCGTTGCGAGATCCTCAGGGCTTGCGAAGACCTCGATGGATCGATCGGCGTGCGTCACGACATCGTTGGCACCCGCTTCAATGGCGGCTGCCATGAGGGCATCTTCATCGGTTCCTGGAGGAAAACTGAGCAAACCCACCTTGGTGAACAAATAGCCCACAGAACCGTTGGTGCCAAGGTTGCCACCGCACTTGGTAAAGGCATAGCGTACATCGGCCACCGTTCGCACACGGTTGTCTGTCATACAATCGACCATTACGGCAACCCCGCCCGGGCCGTAGCCTTCGTAGCGGATTTCCTCATATTCATCGGTATCGACCGATCCGGAGCCACGTTTGATGGCACGCTCGACCGTATCTCGCGTCATGTTTTGGACAAACGCCTTTTCAATGGCCAAGCGCAGACGCGGATTGCCCCCTGGATCAGACCCACCACGACGAGTGGCAACCGTAATCTCGCGAATCAGTTTGGTGAACAGTTTACCCCGTTTGGCATCTTGGACACCTTTGCGGTGTTGGATGTTTGCCCATTTGCTATGTCCTGCCATGTTTTATCTCATCCGCCTTATAGATTTCGGTTGGCAATGGCTGCTACGTGTGCAGAAAACCCTTCGTATTCTGCAAAGCGTCGTGCGGTTTCTGCGATGCGTCCATAGCCTTCTTTGGTGAGGTAGCCAATGGAGGTTCGTTTCAGGAAGTCATGTACCGTCACGCAGGAGTATGTTTGTGCGAATCCGCCGGTGGGTAGAATGGCATTGACCCCCAGAGAAAAGTTCCCGATGGTGATGGGAGAATATTTTCCGAGGAGTATCTCGCCCGCATTGGTGATTTTTTGCAGGGCGGCAAAAGGCTCTTCTACGAGGACTTCGAGGTGTTCTGGGGCAAAGTCGTTCACGAAACCAATGGCTGCTTCGTCATCGGGTGCGATCACGATACCACCATAGCCGGACAACACCTTCTGGCAATAATTACGGCGCTCTATTGGCAGGGCGTCGATCAACGCTGGCAAATACTTTTCTACTTGGTCGGCCAATTCTTCCGAAGCCGTTACCAACAGGGCGCAGGAATCCGGCCCGTGTTCTGCTTCGATCAACAAGTCGAGGGCGGCGATACGGGGGTCTGTAGTGTGATCGCACAGAATAATGGATTCGCTTGGGCCAGCGGGGGTGCCAACGTCCACGGTTCCAAAGAGAATGCGTTTTGCGGCAGAGACGTAGGCGTTTCCAGGCCCGATGATTTTCCGAACGGCGGGCATCGTTGCCGTGCCGTAGGCAAAGGCAGCAATGGCCTGAGCGCCACCCACTTTGTAGACATTCTCTATGCCACACACTTTTGCGGCAAAGAGAGACGCATCATCGGCAGGACCGGCTGCTGTGGGGGGACTGCATACCTGGATATTGCGTACATTGGCAACGACTGCGGGAATGCAGAGCATCAACATCACCGAAGGAAAAGAACCCTTGCCGCGTGGGACGTACAGTCCGACAGAGGGGATAGGGGTACTTTTTTCTCCAGCCAGGATGCCTGGTTCGATTTCTTTGAACCACATTTCCTGCGGCATCTGTGCTTCGTGGAATTTTCTGATATTGACAGCAGAGCGTACAATGACCTCTTTTACGTCATCTGCGAGGTTCTTTTCTGCCGTGGCAAATTCCTCGGCGGTTGCTTTGATTTTGTCTTTGGCGAGGTTTGCCCCATCAAAACGGGCAGTATAATCGACCAAGGCGCCGTCGCCACGCGTGCGAACATCCTCAATGATCGGTTGAACCACGGATTGGAAGGCAAGTATATCTGTCTCGGAGCGACGCAACAGTGCTTTTATTTCTGTGCCACTCATTTGTGAAAGATAATACCGATTACTCTTCATTACGCATTGCCTCGTGCCTTTTTATAGTATAGTAAACCCCTTCACCGTGCACTGGGAAGGGGTTGTGGGTTGCTCAGGACAGACAGAGGGTATCTCGCACCTAGGTGCGCTTTATCGGAAAACTCTGTAGATAGCTCTCTGGGTTGCTTGGATCGAATTCCTTGCCCATAATGATGTGCTTTTTATACGTTCCGTTGGGGACTGGATAACCTAATTGTTTCATCATTCGCCCGCAATCCGCCGCTAGGAATACTTCCTCGGCAACCTTCTTGTAGTTTATATCATTCTTGATGTATCCCCAACGTTTCATCTGGGTGAGAATCCATACAGCCATGGAATGCCATGGGAATGGGTCAAAGTCGATACGATTTGGGACACTATACTCATTACCAAGTCCATCTGGAAATTTTCCGACAAGGATTTGTTCCAACAGTTCAGAGGGCTGATCTAGATATTTCTTTCCAGAGATCGCGACAGCGATGTCCTTTCGGTTCTTTGCATTGGAAGAAAATGCCGTGGCATCCACGATAGCATTGAGTAGCGCACCATACGTATTCGGATTCTGATCGGCAAATTCTTTGCTGCATGCAAAGGCACAGCAGGGGTGTCCATCGAAGAGATCCTTGGTGAGGACGTGCAGAAACCCAACTTTGTCGTAAACAGCACGTTGGTTAAAGGGGTCTGGTGACAAATAGCCGTCGATATTTCCAGCCACCAGGGTCTCTAGCATTTTCGGCGGTGGTACTACTGTGATCGAGATGTCTTTGTCTGGGTCTAGGCCGTGCTCTGCGACATAGTAACGCAGCAGCATATTGTGCATAGAGTACTCGAACGGTACCGCAAACTTGAATCCCACCCACTCCTTCGGATTACGCTTCTCTTTGTGCTTGATGTGGAGGGTAATCGCTTGGCCGTTGATGTTTTCAATGGCTGGCATGACAAATGGTGTTGCTTGTGGTACACCGAGTCCCAGAGTGATTGCCAACGGCATGGGACTCAACATGTGCGATGCGTCATATTCCTTGGAAAGGGAACGCTCGGACGCTACCGCCCAACCAGGGGTCTTGATGGTCTCGACATTCAATCCGTACTTCGAGTAGAACCCCATCGGCCGTGCCATGATAATGGGAGTGGCACAGGTGATGGGGACAAATCCCACTTTCAGATTTGGCTTTTCTGGAGTCCCAAGGGTCTCCTTCAGGGCTGCTTTTGCCTGATCGAGGGGAAATACCGATGCCAGAATGCCCGCAGCCAGGGTGCCGCCCGCCAAGCGCATGAAACTACGCCGATTCACCTCGTTGTATCCGAACACGGCCCGCACCACCGCGCTTTCCACCGCACGATCAAAGATTTCGTCACGCGTGGTTGGGATGTCCTCCTGGGCAGGCTCCTGTTCCTGTTTTCTGGTCATGACCTGTTCGGATAAGAAATCGATGCGCTGATTTTGGTTCATCCCTTTGAGCGACTGATGTTCCCATTGACAGCTCTCGCAACCGCAGGTACTGCCGTGCTGCAGATCGGTATCGGGGCTGAACGGATCGCCGAGACTTTTATGTGACATGATGATCCCCTTTCTTTAGGTAGTGTGAGGTACACTGGGTACCGTGCAAATCGTGCGCTGGCTGCGGTGCGGCTTTTTTACACACGAAACCGCCCGACCAAACCCTGTAATTGGGTTGCAAGGGTCGCAAGTTGATGACTCGCCTCTTCGGTATGTGCAGCGCCACGGGTTGTTTGTAGGGAGGCGGAGTTGATGGAGAGAATGTTGCGGTTAATCTCATTGGCCACTGTTTTCTGCTCTTCCGCCGCATTCGCGATATGAATGTTCATGTCACGGATCGAGCCAACCGCCTGGATGATGGCCTCCAGTGCTTCGCTGGCCTGCGTTCCCTGATAAACGGTACCTTCGACGCATTGATGGCCCTCTTCCATTACCTGTACCGCATGGTTGGCGCTGTGCTGAATGCGCTCGACAATCTGTTGTATTTCTTTGGTCGAGGTTTGCGTGCGCCGTGCGAGCGAACGAACCTCGTCTGCGACGACAGCAAAACCGCGCCCGGCCTCTCCTGCACGCGCTGCTTCAATCGCTGCGTTCAGTGCGAGTAGATTGGTCTGATCCGCGATAGAACCGATCACCTCCAGCACTGTGCCAATGGTTTCGCTCTCGACCCTCAGTGTCTGAATCACCTGGGCCGCTTTACCAACCTCTCCAGCCAAGCCGTTGATGGATTTCACCACGGTTCTCACGACCTGGTGCCCCGTTTTCGCCGCGAGGTTTGCTTGATCGGCTGCGGCCATGGCCGCACTGGTATTACGAGCAACCTCCTGGACAGTAGCCGCCATTTGGGTCATGGCGCTGGCCACCCTTTCGATCTCCCTGTGTTGTTGCTGCATCCCTTTGCTACTGTCTTGCGCCACCTGTGTCAAGTCTTGCGCGGCATCGGTCAACTGGTGTGCAAAGGTGACGACCTGCGAGAGTAACTCTTTGAGACCTTCGGCCATGACAGCCATGGCAGCGTACACCCCCGTGCCGTTCGGGTGTGCGCGGAAATCTACGGTGAGATCGCCTTCGGCGATGCGTGTGGCAATCCGTTCCATTTCGATCGGTTCACCACCCAAGGGACGCTTGATCGCTTTGGTCAGGAACATCGCGAGCAGTATACCTAACAACATGGTTCCGGCAGAAAGCCAGAGCACTATCATTGCGCTGTGCTCATCGTGCGCTTTTACAAGTTGTCCAATAGACTCCCTGTCCGCGACTACTGCATCGCGAACGCGCCCGGCCATTGCGATCATCTTCGGGCCCAGCTTTCGTAGCTCTCCATGGATGAGGCGGTCACGTTCTTCGATAATGTCACGAATTTCTTTGATGCCACGTTGGTATTTCTGCCAGTGCCCTCTAAATTGCTCAAGGCGCTTTTCTTGATCCGGATCATCGATGCTAGACTCGAGATAGACAGCATGTTTGCCGAATTTCTCCACCATTTCATCCATAGCCTTATTCGCTTCGTCAAGGCTGCTGGTTTGCAGAAAGGTTGCGATGAACAGTTGACCACGCGAGAGTGCTGCACCAACCTCTGCGCCATAGTAGAGCGTATCCACGCTGTGCTGTTTGAAAGCAGCGTCAAGTATCTCCGCTAGTGTGGTTTCCATACCTGCGGCATTGGGATTTAATGATTCTAACCGAATCTTGTCTACCTGGTCGATCAACACAATAACTTGTTGAAAGTTATGGCTATATTCTAGTACAGAGGTCTTAATCTCATTGGTTTGGTTGACCAGGTCTGGTCGTTTTAGCATCTGCGGAGCAGAAGCCAGTAGTTTCAAGAGTTCTGTTTCGCGTTGATGATATTCTTCAATGTCCGATGCACTATGATGCTCAATATAGTTTACTGCACCGATTTGTGTGGTAAGCAACGCTGGTTGGAGTTGGTTGACGAAATTAGTGCTGTCTGCAAGGTCTTGGTAGCCACTGAACCCTTTCGCAGAGCCTTTGATGCCGAAATGTGCCGACACAGCAATCAACAACAACAAGGAAAGGACAGCCGTAAAACCAAGACCAATTTGTACACCCAGTTTCATCTCAGAAAACATGTTCTGTTCCTCCGGTGCTGTCGGCAAGTGCTACTCATACCGTATAGATTATTGCAGAGTAACCTGATCCAAGAGATGCACTGATGCACCTAATGCCCCCAGCGTCTTGGTTTCAAAAAAATGGTGAATTCCTGATCGCAACTCTTCTACATGTTCAAACTCAAGGTAGGTAATGTCGCACAGATCGTCCAGTTCACGTAGCAGCGTAGTTTTGATCGGTGCATGTTTCCATACGAGGAACAGAATCGGTGCATTCGATCCTTTAAAGATGTGGTAACTCAATTCAAAGGCACCGCTCTCACTCATCCCGACTCGGATATTGATGAACAACTGAGCGCGTTGGAGCAGATGAATCCGGTGGCGACGGAATCTTTGCGGTGTAAAGGGCTGCTTCGTTTCCTGTTCAAAGGCACGTTTAAAAGTGACCGCACTCTCCGCTTGAATCCCAGTCAGGTAATTAAAGGTATATCGGAAACCGTTCGCACTGTCAATCATGGTCAAGATGTCGGCAACCATACGTTGCTGTTCTTGGCCAGATTCCGTAAACGGTTGACGGATAAACACATCGAGTGTATTGGCACCAACGTTGCGGTCCAGGCGTGGCTTGGCGCGGCGCTCAGGCAGCACGATCTCCGCTACAGCGAGATCCTTGATCCCCAAGGGCAAGCGTACTGCGGTGCGTCGAGGCTGGTCGCCCACAGGGGGATGCTGCTCATGCAAGGCATACAAGCCATAGCTGTCCATGTGTCGTAGGGCTTCGAGTGCTGCCTCGGCACCGGCGATCGTCGTGTAGTATGGGATCCCGACCTCCAAGGCAGCGACCCGAATCTGGCGCGATGCCATGATTGCGGAACGCTTTTCATCGACCGTTAGAATCACCAGGGCGATTTCTTTGCGGGCAATCAGGTCGAGCAACTCAGCGTCTTCCACGGACGTTACCGGAATCTCCCCTGCTTGAAGGATGATGGCGGTGACGTGACTTGCGCACAGGCTGAAACCAAGCAGATGCAATTGACGCGCAACGGCCACTGCACGTGCTTGGTCGCTACGTTTGATACGCAGAAAGACCCGCCCAGTCGCGGGCAGCCTGACACCCGCGCCAAGCTGTGCCTTGCAGTACGCTTCCCCGAACGTTTTTCCCATGCCCATCACTTCGCCCGTCGATTTCATTTCCGGCCCGAGCAATGTATCAACGCCTGGAAACTTTGCGAAGGGGAAGACGGCCTCTTTGACACTGTAAAAGCGTGGTATGGCTTTGAAGCGTACTCCCTGCGCCTCTAGGGATTGCCCAACCATGCACCGCGCCGCAATTTTGGCCAGTGGTAAATCAATGGCCTTTGAAACAAAGGGGATGGTGCGTGAGGCACGCGGGTTCACTTCCAGTACGAAAACCACATCCTGCATGCGACCGTCGACCTTGGTTTGCTGAATGGCAAACTGCACATTCATCAATCCAATCACACACAATGCCTTGGCCATCAATGCCGTCTGGCGCTCCAGTTCGGCAATGGTTTGTGCAGAGAGTGAATAGGGTGGCAACGCACATGCCGAATCACCGGAATGTATGCCGGATGGTTCGATTTGCTCCATCACTCCACCGATGAATGTCTCGTGTCCATCGGACACACAATCGACATCGATCTCGATGGCATCAGATAAGAAACGGTCGATCAGCAGCGGTGCATCCTGCGCAATAGTAGGTGCCACGCGCATATAACGTTCTAATTCAAGCGGTTCCTCTATAATCTCCATCGCCCGTCCGCCAAGGACATACGAGGGACGTACCAATATGGGATAGCCGATTTCATGCGCCAAAAGACGCGCTTCTTCTGCGGAGTGCGCTATACGATTGTTGGGCTGGCGTAGTTCTAGTGTCTGGAGTAATTGTTGGAAGCGTTGACGGTTCTCAGCAACGTCGATGCTGTCGGGTGTTGTCCCAATAATGGGTACACCGGCAGCCTCCAGCGCCAATGCCAGTTTGAGCGGGGTTTGTCCACCGTATTGGACGATGACGCCAAAAGGTTGCTCGACGTGGACGATTTCTAATACATCTTCCAGTGTGAGTGGTTCAAAATAGAGCCGATCGGAGGTATCATAGTCGGTCGAAACGGTTTCAGGATTACAATTGACCATAATGGTCTCGTAACCATCCTCGCGCATCGCAAGCGCCACATGGACGCAGCAATAATCGAATTCAATACCCTGACCGATACGGTTTGGGCCACCCCCGAGTACCATGATCTTTTGGCGCTGGGTAGGCCACGCCTCGCATTCTTCTTCATACGTCGAATACAAATATGCCGTATTGGTGGAAAATTCTCCGGCGCAGGTATCGACCCGTTTGTACACAGGACGTACCCCCAGCACATGGCGCCGCGCACGTACCATGGCTTCCGAGGTATTCAGTAGGCGAGCCAAACACGAATCGCTGAAACCTTGGCTTTTTAACGAGAACAAGGTCGCTTTGTCGAACGCATCCAGTGATTGTGTCGCGATCCAATGTTCTGTTTCAACCAGATCCTGCATTTGTGCCAAAAACCAGGGATCGATGCCGGTAAGCTCTTGGATACGTTCTCGCGTATACCCTTTGCTAAACGCATCGCCTACATACAAGATACGCTCAGCACGTGGATAACGTAATTCTATTTCGAGGACTTCATCGCTGCTGCTTAGGTGCTGCAAACCATCGATTCCGATTTCCAGACTACGTAGTGCTTTCTGGAAAGATTCTTGGAAAGTGCGTCCGATGGACATCACCTCCCCAACCGATTTCATCTGCGTTGTGAGGCGATCGTCGGCCGTGGGGAATTTCTCGAAAGCAAAGCGTGGGATCTTCGTCACCACGTAATCGATGGCTGGTTCGAACGAAGCAGGGGTTTGACCACCCGTGATTTCATTGCGTAATTCGTCCAGTGTAAGGCCGATAGCCAGCTTCGCAGCAATCTTGGCAATCGGGAAACCAGTCGCCTTGGATGCCAATGCGGAGGATCGCGAAACACGCGGATTGGCCTCAATGACGATCATGCGACCATCTACTGGGTTGATCGCGAATTGTACATTCGAACCACCCGTGTCGACACCAATCTCGCGCAGCACCGCAATGGCGGCATCACGCATGTGTTGGTATTCACGGTCTGTTAGGGTCTGTGCTGGCGCGACGGTGATCGAGTCGCCGGTATGCACCCCCATGGGGTCAAGATTCTCGATTGAACAGACAATGATGCAATTGTCTTTTTTATCTCGAACCACCTCCATCTCGAATTCTTTCCAACCGATCAGGGACTCTTCGATCAGCAGTTCCGAGGTCGGTGAAGCTTCCAATCCGCGTGTGCAAATCGCAATAAACTGCATCGCATCGTAGGCAATACCGCTACCGCTTCCACCCATCGTAAACGAGGGTCGGATCACCACAGGAAAACCTAAGGTCTCTTGCACCTGCCACGCTTCAGCCATCGAGTACGCAATCCCTGAGCGTGCTGAAGAAAGGCCAATGCGGGTCATCGCCTCTTTGAAACGCAAACGATCTTCCGCTTTGTCAATCGCATCGGGTGAGGCACCGATCAATTCAACGTCGTATTCCTTAAGCACGCCATTGCGGTATAAATCCATTGCGCAATTCAACGCAGTTTGACCGCCCATCGTTGGCAACAACGCACTGGGACGTTCCTTGGCGATGATACGCGCAACGACTTCCCAGGTAATTGGCTCGATGTAGGTCACATCGGCCATATCAGGGTCGGTCATAATGGTCGCAGGATTGCTGTTGACCAAGATAACCTTATAGCCTTCCTCACGTAGTGCCTTGCAAGCTTGTGCACCAGCATAGTCGAACTCACAAGCCTGGCCGATGATAATAGGGCCAGCACCAACAAGGAGAATGCTTTTTAAGTCAATACGCTTAGGCATCTTTCTGGTGCTCCATCAAGGCGATAAAACGTTCAAAGAGTACTGCAATATCATGTGGGCCAGGGGAAGCTTCTGGATGTCCTTGGAAGCAAAAAGCCGGTCGATCGGTTCGCGCAAAGCCTTGCAGCGATCCATCAAACAAAGAGACGTGCGTAACTCGGCAATTGGAGGGCAATGAGTCAGGGTCAACTGCGAAACCGTGGTTTTGCGAAGTAATCATCACCTGTCCGGTATCGAGGTCTAGCACAGGATGGTTGGCACCATGGTGGCCGAATTTCATCTTCAGAGTACGTCCACCGGAGGCAAGCCCCATGACAGGGAAGTCGCCATTTTTCGCGATACCCGACTGGGACATCCCAGTCGCCGTCGGGAGCGAAAAATTGGCGACATGCCGTGCCTTCGGCGCCCGCGCCGCCCTGCGTCCGCCACGACTCGCCACTTCGCTGGCTC
>CAIJYR010000144.1 GCA_903824965.1 uncultured Thiotrichales bacterium | reverse complement strand
TACCAGTGCTGGTTTTGAATTAAAAGCATTTCTGTTTGTCCTGGCTCACAGCTTTCAATTCGCAGCCTGAAATATCATATTTCTTATGCGGTCTTCGTCGCCTGATAGGTGGCAACTTGGGTTAAATATGCAAGTCTTCCAACGGCATGGCGCATACTGGGCATCAAACACTAGACAGCGGGGGTGCATCCTACGATGCGTGACCCGTACTAGGGAAACCTAGACGGATAAAGACTCAATGGCAGCAACGGCTCGATCGAGGTCGCAGTCCTTTTTGGCGTAACAAAAGCGTGCAAGCCCTCGACCATTGCCATCGTGGTAAAAAGCCTCTCCAGGAACGCATGCTACGCCCGTTTGTTGCAGCAAATACATCGCCCGCTCTTTGCCGTTGTCTCCGGGCAATCGGGAGATGTCCGCGAGGACGTAATAGGCTCCTTGGGGCACATGGGGCGTTAATCCGACCTTGACCAAGGCAGCGCAGATGCGATCGCGCTTCTCTTGGTGGGCATCGGAAAGGGACTGGTAGTATGCAGGCTCCAGGGTATCGAGTCCTTTCGCGACCCCCATCTGTAAGGGCGAAGGCGCACACACGTAGACCAAATCATTAAAATGTCCAATAGTTTCCGCAAGACGGGCATCACACAGGGCATACCCCACGCGCCATCCGGTGATGCTGAAGGTCTTGGACACGCCGCTGATGGTCACCGTCCGTTCGGCCATCCCAGGCAGCGTTGCAGGACTGAGATGTATACGGCCATCGTAAAGAAAATGTTCGTAGATTTCATCCGTGAACACAAACAGATCGTGGCGATTCGAAAAATCAGCGATCGTTTGCAATTCGTCGTGGGTAAAAACTTTGCCGCAGGGGTTCGACGGTGTATTGACGAGGATACCACGCGTTCTTGGGGTCACAACCCGTTCTAGGTCAGCGGCATCGAAACGCCAATCAGGGGCATGGAGGGGCACATAGACCGGAACGGCACCCGTTGCAACCAACGTTGCGACATGGTAGCCATAAAACGGCTCAAAGACGATCACTTCGTCGCCTGGGTCAAGCAGGGCAAGACAGGTACAGTAGAACGCACCCGTGGCACCCGCAGAAACGACAACCTCTCGTTCAGGATCGAATTTCGGCCCCCCAAAGCGGGCGACCTTGGCGGCAATGGCGTTGCGCAAGGCATCCAGACCGTCATACCGCGTATAAATATTATATCCCTCACGCATGGCGAGTGCTGCTTCAGCCATGACGACTTCGGGTACTTCGGTATCGCACACCCCCTGAGAGAGGTTGATACCCCCTACGCGATCGCACTCAATAGACATCGAACGGATATCGGACTGGCGCACCCACTCGCGTCGCTGACTCAGATACAAGGCCATCAGGCTATTCCCAAACGCTTATTTGCCGTAAAAAGATCGTACCGTCTCGATAACGTACCCGAGTTCATCATCGTTGATTTCCACATTCATGGGCAGAGAGCAGACCTCACGAGAAAGCGCCTCTGTCTCAGGGAAACCCCGATCCACCAATTTCAGGGCCGCATGGCGGTAATAAGGCTTGCGGAACTGCGTCAGTACCTCGACTCCGTTGGCCTTCATGTGATCCGAGAAGGCGTTGCCCTGTTGAGAACGCAAGGTATAGTTCTGGTAGATGTGGGTACGTCGAGTGTCGTCGTAGTGTGGCAAAAGCAGATCCGGCAGATCAGACAGCCCCAAGCGATATCGTTCGGCAATCTGCTGGCGGCGAAGGATCCATTCCGGCAGTCTCTTCAGTTTTACATCCAGAAAAGCGGCTTGTAGGTTGTCGAGCAGACAGGTAAATCCGTGGCCGTGGTATTCGCCGGTTTGCCGATCTTCGCCGTTGTAACGCATCCGCCGTGCAAACGCAGCCACCTCGGGGTCGTTCGTGGTGATGGCACCGCCATCCCCATACCCCCCCAAAATCTTGAAGGGATAAAAGCTCCAACAGCCCGTGAGACCAAAAGAACCGACCTGACGACCCTGAAAAGCAGCGCCCAAACTCTGGCAAGCGTCTTCTACGACCACCAATCCGTACCGTGCTGCGATTTCCATGATGCGGGCCATGTCACAGGGCCAACCCGACAGATGCACGGGCATAATGCCCCGTGTACGAGGGCTCACAGCCCGTTCAGCGGCATCAGGATCGATATTAAAATCAGGCAGCACGTCCACGAGGATAGGCGTTGCACCAACGTTGACGATGGCAGAACAGGTGGCCACGAAGGTATGGGCGGGGACAATGACCTCATCACCGACACCAATGCCCGCCGCTCGCAGGGACAAATGCAGGGCATCGTACCCGCTGTTGAGACCGACCGCATACGTAGTCCCGACAAAATTCGCTAGATTTTGTTCAAATTGCTTCAGCTGTCCTCGGTCGATCAGATCGCCTTTTTCCATGACCTCGAAATAAACAGCATCCAATTCCGTCTTTAGCGTCTTGTAGAGACGTGCCGGATCGACAAAGCGTACTCTGCTGCCCACAGGTTACTCCCTCAAGGTTGTCACAATTCGTTCGACGATGCCATCTGGGGAAAGACCATGAATCTGCCGCAGGTACTCTTGGCTGCCGATCACCTTAGAAAAACCGTTGCCAAGACCGATGCGCAACACCCGAGCACGCGTCCCAGAGAGTCCTGCTACGACCTCTGCCACCGCGCCCCCAAGCCCACCACAGGCGATGTGCTCTTCTACCGTCACGATCAGATCTACCTCTCTTGCTAGGGCCACCACCGCCGCTTCGTCCAAGGGCTTGAGGGTGTGCATACTGGTCACGGAGGCAGCAATACCTTCTTTGTCTAGGCGCTCTGCAGCAGCCAGCGCGTCGGGGAGCATACCACCGACGGAGACAATGCCTACATCCGTTCCCGCACGAACCCGCAACGCTTTGCCCAATACCACACACGACCCATCTTTGTGTACTGTGGGTTCTCTCCCACGCCCAAGACGCAGATAAAATGGCCCTGCAGTCTCCCAGGCAGACTGCGTCAGTGCACAGGCTTCGTAGGGATCCCCTGGCGCAACCACCGTTAAGCTCGGCAGGGATCGCATGATCGCCAGATCTTCGGTGGCATGGTGGCTGATGCCGAGTGCACCATAACAGAACCCACCCCCTACGCTGACCACCTTGACGTTGGCCGCATGGTAACACGCATCGTTGCGTAGTTGTTCTAAACAACGCAACGTATTGAAGTTGGCAATGGAATACGTGAAAACAATCCGACCCTCACGAGCCAATCCAACGGCGATACCGGCCATGTTTTGCTCGGCAATGCCTACGTTCAGGAATTGCTTGGGATAGGCTGCTGCAAAGGAGGTGAGCACACCGAAACCCAGATCCCCTGTGAGGAGCATCACTCGCTCATCACGATCTGCGATCTCAAAGAGGGTTCGTGTAAAGGCATCACGCATGGGTATTGGCCTCCAGTTCACGGAGGGCTGCCTCGAACTCTTCGCCCTGTGGGGTACGGTAGTGCCACAACACCGAATTTTCCATAAAAGAAACCCCCTTGCCCTTGGTGGTGTGTGCAAGGACACAGGTGGGTCTGCCGTTGGGAACGGGCGTTACATCCAAGGCAGCGGCAAGCGCCTCATGATCATGGCCCTCCGCTTCGAGGACGTTCCAGTTAAAAGCACGCCATTTGTCGGCAAACGGTTCCAGGGCCAACGTCTCGGATACAGGTGCCAAACTCTGGATTTTGTTGTAGTCCACGATGGCCACGAGGTTGCTAAGACGGTGATGGGCCGCAAACAAAATCGCCTCCCAGTTCGATCCCTCGTCGCACTCGCCATCGCTTAAGAGGGTGAACACGCGGTGTACAGCCCCTTCCTGACGGGCGGCATAAGCCATCCCTGCAGCGATGGGCAAACCGTGTCCAAGCGAACCCGTAGAAATTTCAACACCGGGCACATCATGCGAAATGTGCCCACAAAAGACACTGCCATTGCTGTAATAAGAAGCGAGGAGCGCGGGATCAAAATAGCCCGTCGCCGCCAATGCCGCATACACAGCCGCCACTGCGTGTCCTTTGCTGAGGATGAAGCGGTCTCGGTGGGGCCAGCTAGGTTCAGTGGGGCGCTTGTCCATCACGCGGCCGTAGAGAACCGCCACAATGTCGGACATGGAGAACATCGATCCGATATGCGACGCTTGCGTACGATTAACCATGTGCAAGGCATCGAGCCGGATGCGATGAGCAAGTGCTTGTGTATCCAATGTTTCCAAACGGTGATCTCCTGCAAAAGACTGTTTTCTGCAGTTTCGTCGCACCTACAGTGCACCGACACAGCGCAATACCGAATTTCGACAGAGGATGGAGAGAGGTTCTACGAATACACGCAACCATCAGCGCCGTGCCAACTCCAACGCCCCCATCCCAGCATTGTTCGCTCGGAGATGCGGACACCAAAACAGGGCTTTCAGAGAATCGCGTAGCTAATATAGGGATCCCACTCCATCCGTCGTAAGGAGATATTTCCAATACCCAGTGTATCAAATAGGGCCATTGTTTCTCCGGGCCACAGTGGGTTATCTAATTCATCAAAGGCAAGGATGGCACCCTTTGGCATGCGAGGAACAAAATGTTCTAAGGCAACCTTGGTTGGCTCATAGAGATCGAAATCCATAAATAGCAAACTCACCACTGTATGTGGATGAGATGCGAGAAAATTGGGAATGGTCTTGGTAGCATCCCCCTTGATAAGATGCACTTTATCAACGCGCCCAAGGAAACGATCTTTGTCATACAGATCAATGAGTTCGATAAGTTCATCGTAGGAGTCAGCAGACAATCCACCCGGTTTAACATCCGCTACAACAGTGGCATCTTTTTCGCTGACTTCTGGAAAGCCTGAGAAACTGTCGAAACCATAAATACGACGGGTAAGGTTCTCTGGATCAAGCATTGCGGCGAGCTTGGCAAATGCCATAAGCCCAAACCCTTTAAACACGCCGCATTCCATAATCGACCCTTTGACTGGCAGAGCGAGTTTAAAAAGCTCATAGAGCGCCAAGAATCGTTTCAGGTGTTGACGTCTGACATATTTTGGAAAATTCTCTAGTTTGACTTCAACGGAATCTGTACAGTTGGAAAAAACTCTGGCAATATCGCCACCGATGGACTTTTCAATTTCTGTGCGAAATTTTTTCATGCCGATCGCCCTGCTATTCTCGAAAATGTTTTTAGGATGATTTTGAGATCAAGAGAAAAAGATCTCTGGCGCACGTACTCCAAACTCAGGCGCATTTTCTCAGGATGGATCCTCTCCATATAATCCTTATCTGGATCGAGACTCCCTTTTAGCAATTCACCTTCGTTGTAAAAATACAGGGAAGCAGGATCCGTAATTCCTGGTCTTACAGAAAGCACAAGTCGTTCGTCAGACGTGTAGCGATCGACTGCCCAAGAAACTTGAGGGCGCGGGCCAACAACACTCATCTCCCCCAGCAGCACGTTGAAGAGTTGGGGCAGTTCGTCGATCTTTTTGCTACGAATAAACGCACCCACCCGTGTGATGCGCGGGTCATCCTGGCTAGTAGAAGACGCGCCACGTTTTTCTGCGTCTACCACCATGGAGCGAAACTTGAAGATGCGGAAGGGTTGTCCACCCATACCCACCCTGGTGCCTCGGTAAAACACAGGCCCACCATCTTCCAGTTTGATAGCCAACGCCACAGCCAGAAGGACCGGAGAAACAAGCACAAGCCCCAACGCAGAAGCGAGGAGATCAAAAATACGTTTCATCATCAAGGTTCGACCAAATCTGAGCAAGCCATTGTCAACGGTCAAGGGGTACCCACCGCATGGGAAATGAATACGGACGTACCATCCCAAAGATAAGGAAGCACGGCCAAGTGTTCGTTTCTAGATACAAGACAGACGGCTAAGATACCGCTGATTGCTCACACCCAAATGCACAAAAACCGACCCCGTTCTGTGGGCCACCGAGACAGGCAGGTGAAACCGAGGAGATCGGTCGATTCGTTGTTTTCGGAAACAGGTGGTGCGACGTGAGGGACTCGAACCCCCGACCCCAGCCTTGTGATGGCTATGCTCTACCAACTGAGCTAACGTCGCACTGAGGATGTGGATGCTACCCATCTTTGGCGAGGGATGCAAGGCCAGTGTCCGTGAAAAAGTGCATTGAATTGATACGCTGGACGCTGAGATGAGTACCTAACCCAAGTTGCCACCTATGACCACCATCAGAATCCTTCCAAGAGGTAATGGATTAATGTAGCCTTATAGTAATCAATCTATTGGTTGCCGATGGGGAAGTAAAAT
>CAIJYR010000143.1 GCA_903824965.1 uncultured Thiotrichales bacterium | reverse complement strand
TGCAACGCAGCGTATTGCAGCAGACCGTTTCGTAGTTACCCGAACCTTGTCTGTGCCTCTGCCGCCCTCAGCATGTGGCGTTGAGGAAGCGCCCCAAGGGGCAAGTCTTGTACTTCGTTGCAACATAGCCACGGTACTCTGTGGCGTAGGCTGGTCAACCCCAGGCTTGTTTTCACAAGCACCCGCCTAAAGGCGGGAGTGGTTGACAATCACAATGCAAAAACACACCCCCCACACCCTCCCCGATTTGCATCGGACAGGGACATACGTGAGAGACAGAAACATCAGACAGGCTTATTCGTATTCTGCAGTAGTTTCCTGGGTATCTTTGTTCCAGTGAATCGTGATTTTGGAAACCGTACAGAGGTCGAAATCATTCCATTCTGCCGGTGTGCCATCATCGTAGACCACTTTTAGATCCCATTTGCAATGCTTGGCTTCGTTGGGGAAATGCATGCTGAGTTTTGTTCCATCGTGCATTTCTCTCTTGCCTAGGACATCCTCACCCCATTCATTTGCCTTGGATGGTGAGACATATACTTCGCTGATGGTGTAACCGGTCTTGTTCATCAGATCGAAGTCCTGATCCCCTGCCATCAGAGGTCCAGACATCAGCAGCGATAGGGAGAGGGTACTAAAAACCAAACGTTTCGTAAATTTCATCAATAGTCTCCGAGAAGCTCTGCCCTTTAGGGCGTGGATGAAAGGAGACGGTTTTTTGGGTAACCGTCTGTTAAAGGTACCGGTCTTTCCCGGCTGTCAGCCCTTACGGGTCTTGTGACACACACCCTGGCGGTGTGAATCCGCTCGCCAAGGTTGCAACGAAGCCGATGGCTCGAACTTAGACTGGTCAACCCTGGCCTGCTTTCACAAGCTTCCGCCTAAAGGCGGGGGCGCGAAAATCGTCAGAGCAGCGGTTCGGAAGGATATCAGCGAAGCGAAACCGCATTGGCGGTGGCACCAGGACGCACCTTCAGCAAACCATCTACGATGACTTGATCACCCTCCGTGAGGCCGCCCGTCACCACCCAATCGGTGTTGGTCATGGTTCGGGTTTCGATCCGTCGCTGTTCCACAGCGCCCGAAGCCCCCACCACCAGCACATAGGCACCTGTGTTGTCGCGCAGGACAGCCGCTTGGGGCAACGAAAAGGCATGATCAATCGAGCCAGCTGTCAGACGTACACGAACAAACATCCCTGGCAAAAGCCAGTGTCCCGGGTTGGGTAAAACACCACGCAAAGAAACCGTACCTGTCGTGGGAGTCACCGCGAGATCAGAGAAATCTACCGTACCCGTCTGGAGGTGTGTGCTCCCCTCTGGCAAAAAGACCTCCAGCTGGCTGTGTACAGGCTGGGTAGGCATTTGCGTAAAGTCTGCAACCGACTGGCTAAAATTGACATAGATCGGATCAATTTGCTCTACCGTCGTAAGCTCGGTAGCCGATCCTTGCCCAACCAGTGCTCCTTCCGTGACCATAGCCCGACCCGCACGCCCAGCAATCGGTGCCACCACCGTAGCATATCCCAGATTCAGGTGTGCAATCTCCAAATTCGCTTGTGCCTGCTTGACCACCGCTGCGGTTGTGCGTTCATTGGCCAAGGCCGTGTCCAGGTCTTGCTGGGCAAGCAAGTTCTTGGCATGCAGATCCGAATAGCGTTTGGCGGTGAGGGCTGCATTGGCGGCATCGGCTTCGGCCTTCGCGAGGGTGGCTTGTGCCGCATGGAGCGCCGCTTCCAGCGGTGCCGGATCAATCCGAAACAACACCTGACCGACGGACACATCGGTGCCCTCAGTGTAGGCACGCGCCTGGACGATACCCGCCACCCGCGCCCGTACCTCCGCAACCCGCGTGGGAGCCAATCGACCGACCGTCTCTCGAACAATCGGGATAGATTGCGCGTGCACCACCATCACCGAGACTTCTGGTGGCGGTGGCGGTGGCTGCGGCGGCGGAGAAGGCGGCGCAGCGATGCTGGACATCGGCACGCACAGCAACAACAGCCATGAGAAGACTACCCACATGACAACACTCTCAGCGATGGCTTTCTATGGCTCATCAATGGCCTTCATGCTCAGTCGAATACGACCTTGCTTATCGACCTCTAAGACCTTCACCTTGACGACATCGCCCTCGGAGAGCTTGTCACTCACCTTCTGGACACGCTCATTCGAGATCTGGGAGATGTGCACCAAGCCATCGCGACCTGGCAGGATCGTGACGAAAGCACCAAAATCCATCAGTTTCGCAATGCGTCCCTCATAGATGCGACCCACTTCCACATCCGATGTGATCTCTTCGATGCGCCGCTTGGCCTCCTGGCCTGCCGCGAAGTCCACAGAAGATATCTTGACAACGCCATCGTCGGTAATGTCGATGTGTGCGCCGGTTTCTTCTGTGATCGCACGGATGGTAATGCCACCCTTGCCGATCACATCTCGGATCTTCTCTGGATGGATGCGCATGGTAATAATACGCGGCGCGTAATCCGACATTTCTTCGCGGTGTTGCGTGATCACAGACGCCATTCTGTCCAGAATGTGCAGCCGTCCGTCTTTGGCTTGCGCTAGGGCCTTTTCAATGATTTCACGGGTAATCCCATCGATTTTGATGTCCATCTGCAAGGCAGTCACACCTGCAACCGTGCCAGCCACCTTAAAGTCCATATCTCCTAGATGGTCTTCATCTCCGAGGATGTCCGAAACCACCGCGTACCGATCACCGTCTTTGATGAGGCCCATGGCGATACCGGCGACCGGCGCACGAATGGGTACCCCTGCGTCCATCAGAGCCAAAGAAGCGCCGCACACACTGGCCATCGAACTAGAACCGTTGGATTCCGTAATCTCAGAAACCACACGCACAGCGTAGGGGAATTGCACCATGTCCGGCATCACCGCTGCTACACCGCGTTTGGCCAAGCGCCCATGGCCGATCTCACGACGCTTGGGTGTGCCGACCATTCCCACTTCGCCGACTGCATAGGGAGGGAAATTGTAATGCAGCATAAATCCTTCTTTACGCTCCCCCTCAATGGCGTCAATGACCTGAACATCCCGCGTGGTTCCTAGGGTAGCGACCACGATGGCTTGTGTTTCGCCACGGGTAAACAGGGCTGAGCCGTGTGTGCGGGGCAATACCCCCACACGTGCTGTGATGGGACGCACAGAGCGCGTATCTCGACCATCAATGCGCGGGAAACCGTCTAAGATACGACCACGAACCACTCTTTTGGACAATTTTTCAACGGCATTGCGCACCGCTTCCGATTCAAAGCGTGGTTGTTCGCCGCCTGTTAATTTTTCAAAAATATCGACGCGTACCGCACTGACCTGGTCACGGCGTGCGAGTTTGTCAGGTACCTGGTAAGCAGCATGGAGGGCATCGCCCCCTACCTCTACTACAGCCGCAAACAGTGCTTCATCCATTGTCGGTGCTGTCCAAACCCATGGTTCGGGATTGACCAGAGCTGCCAGTTCTCGAATGGCTTGGATGGCGGTTTGCATCTGGGTGTGGCCGTACATGACGGCTTCCAGCATAACCTCTTCGGACAACTCCTTTGCTTCGGACTCTACCATGAGCACGGCGGTTTCTGTGCCTGCCACGACCAAGTCCAGTTTAGACTCAGCGATCTGTTTGGCGGTAGGATTCAGCAGATATTCCCCCGCGCTGTATCCAACCCGCGCCGCGCCGAGTGGCCCATTGAAGGGCAGTCCAGAGATCGCAAGCGCCGCAGACGCACCCAGCATCGCAGGAATGTCTGGATCGATCTGGGGATCCAGGGACATGACCGTGGCAACCACCTGCAGTTCGTTCGTGAAACCCTTGGGAAACAGAGGGCGCAGGGGACGGTCGATGAGGCGAGAGGTCAGGGTCTCTTTCTCGCTAGGACGTCCCTCGCGTTTGAAAAACCCACCGGGTATCTTTCCCGCAGCATAGGTACGCTCTTGATAATTCACCGTCAGCGGGAAAAAATCTCTTCCCTCGGATGCGCTTTTATCACACACCACAGTGACCAGGACTACGGTATCACCCAGGCTTGCCAGTACGGCACCGGTTGCTTGGCGTGCGATCTCGCCTGTCTCCAGGGTGACTGCACTTGCACCATACTGAAAGGTCTTTTTTATGGACGCCACAATGAACTTCCTATTGGGAAATGGTACTTTCTTGCTCGCAATCTACGCCCCCATTTACCCCATTACAGGGGGGGGCGATGAGGGCTATTTTACTTACGTAGACCCAGGCGAGAAATGAGGCTATGGTAGCGATCATCGCTTGATTTTCGCAGATAGTCCAACAGTTTGCGGCGTTGGCTGACCAGGCGCAGCAGTCCTCGACGGGAATGGTGATCGTGGACATGGGTCTTGAAATGTCCGGTCAGGTGTTCAATGCGTGCTGACAGCAACGCGACCTGGACTTCGGGGGAACCCGTATCGGTGCTAGAACGGCGGTATTCCTGTAGAACCTGACTCTTCTGTTCGGTAGAAAAAGACATGTGGACAAAACTCCGTGGAACGTTTGGTGGCAATGATCAGAACCAGCAAGTGATGATCGCCATTGTACCCCATTCTTGTGGACAATTCTCAGTTATACGATCGCACGCCAAATTCGCACCCTGAGACCCCGCAAGACCAGGGGTTTGTGGGGGCTTGTAGGGGAGATCAGCTCGTCCGTCCTATTCTACGGGTGTATCTCAGCGTTGGACAAGCGATCCCTTTACGTACTCGCTGCACGGATGGTAAGAGGGGGCGGCGGGGTATCCATTGCGCGTGCTTGGAATTTTACCGCAATTCGTGGAAAATCAAACAGCCGTTGGTTTCCTCAAGCAGGTCAACCACCCCCGTCTCAAGGCGGGGGCTTGTGAAAGCAAGCCTGGGATTGACCAGCCTAAGCCACAGAGTACCGTGGCTATGTTGCAACGAAGTACAAGACTTGCCCCCTGGGGCGCTTCCTCAACGCCGGGCTACTGAAAGCAGCAGAGGCACAGACAAGGTTCGGGTAACTACGAAACGGCCTGCCGCGAGGTTCGCAAGAACCGAAGCTGCGTTGCAACGTGGCAGCGAGGGGAGCCACACCGTTCGATACTTGAGTGGTGTGTGTCACTAGGCCCGCAAGGGCTGACAGCAGGGAAAGACCGGCACCTTATATACGGACGAAAAGACGGCTACACAAAACCGTCTCCTTTCATCCCCGCTCTGA
>CAIJYR010000142.1 GCA_903824965.1 uncultured Thiotrichales bacterium | reverse complement strand
CACAAATGGCTTTACGCCGTGCTCGGTTGCCTTACGTTTTGTCTCAGCCCGCGATACGGCTGCGGACATCGACAAAACGTACGGCCCTCACGGCTACGCGGGGCTCGTCGCACTACGCTTCGCTCCATGTGCTCCTCGTCTGTGCTACCAAGGTCAGCGAAGTACGCAATTAGTAAAGTCGGCGTATTAACTGAGTCACAACGTCACGCAAGAGACGTGGAGAGGGCGCTGAGCAAGGATTGAACGTCCACACCCGCGAGGTGGTATCATGGGCGCATCCGAACACGACACGGGGATTCCCGTATCGGAACGAAATCAGTTACTTCCGACAGGAGGGCGCACCATGACCACGATTACTTTTGATACCCACGCCTACGTTAAGACCCTACGGGAGGCTGGTTTCACCGAACCGCAAGCGGAAGCACAGACCAATGCGTTGGCAACCGCCATGTTCGCCGGAGAACTGGCCACCAAGCAAGACCTTTCTCTGATGGAGAGGAACCTAAAACAAGAAGTAGATGCACTCAGGAAAGAGACCAAGCAAGACATCCGAGAACTGGCACTGGCGACCAAGCACGATATACAAACACTTGGGCAAGAGATGAGAGAAACAGAGCTACACATCGATGCACGCATGGAAGCCCTGAAATCCGACCTCATCAAGTGGGTCGTTGGGTTGGCACTCGCCCAAGTGGGCCTCCTCGTTGGCATCCTTCTCAAGCTTGCACACTGACCTGTCGTAAAACGCGACTCCACAGGTGCGTCTGCCAAGAGAGGGTGGTAGGATGGGCCGTGACTACTACCACGAGACCATCATCGATGAACCGCCGACTACTCACCATCCTTCCTGTATTGGCAATGGCGCTTGGTAGCGGGATGGCTTGGGCGGTGTTTGTCAACATAGTTGTCCGATGTGCGTACAAAATAGGTTCTATTTTTCTTCCACAGTGGAGGGGGCCTCTGGGTTGAGCCAAACAGCACCCAGGGGCTCCCAGTTCCGCGTACTCGCAGCCCAACGCTCAGGGTGCTGGGCCTTGGCGATGCCATAGACCAGTTCGCGTTTGGCGAGTATCTCCAGGTCTTGCTTGCTATGGCGCTCCTCTGGAGTCACAAACTGGATGCCGCTATGTCGATGTTCCGTGTTGTACCACGATACGAAACGATGAACCCATGCACGCGCATCCTCCAAGCTTTCAAAACCATCTGCCGGAAAATCCGGTCGATACTTGCATGTCCTAAAGATGGCTTCCGAAAAAGGGTTATCGTTACTGACCCTGGGACGACTGTACGAAGCTGTGACGCCAAGACGCTCCAGCGTACCACGCAACGTTGAACCATTCATTGGACTCCCGTTATCGGCGTGTAGTACAAAGGCGTACCCAAACACCCTTCCGCCAGTACCGCCCGTTGTACGACTGCAGCGGCATATTCAGCCAACTCTTGCTCGTAAACCTCCCACCCCACGATCTTGCGACTGTAGATGTCGAGGATCAGGTAGAGGTAGTAGAACAGCCCACGTACCATGGTGTGCAAGTACGTGATGTCCCACGACCAGACCTCACATGGCCCCATCGCACAGTGGCTCGTTGGTGCATTCCCTCGCTGGGGTGCTTTGGCACGCCCACGATGATGCTGTTCTCCAGACAGTCGTAGCACCCGGTAAAAAGTTGACTCGGATGCTAGATAGACGCCCTCGTCAGCCCGTCTGGGCACGATTTGACTTGGCGGCAAACTGCCAAAGTCAGACCGATGGCAAACCTTCAGCAGCTCTTGCCTTTCCTCACTGCTCAGTTTGTTACGTGGCTCAGGTCAGATGGCACCCGGACGTCTGTCGTTTTTTACGCTTCCTTCTTCTGTCCAGTGTGGGGTATGCGGTACAAAGACGTCTGCGAAAGAAATGCCAGTTACTGTGCGGTACTGCAAGGGTTGAACCATTCCATCGGTTGTGCTGTCCATGCGGCCTTCTAATATGGTCTTAGCAAAACGCACCGTCGGTTCTGTAGACGGCGCAAAGCTTTATGACCTACCTCACCCGCCATGGTAGACGTATGATAGACACCTGAGAAAGAGACCGCACGAACCAGCAGGTGTATGCAGGGGTGGCTTTCCTGCCACCGCGCTCACACGACAGGTAGTGCGCCAACAGTTCTTAGGAACTGATGTTGATGGTGCCAATCGACGTATTGTCGGTTGCGTCACTGCCCATGAAACCCACGCTGGTACCTATGGAACCAGCACCTGCGGAAGAACCAGCCCCACCAAATCCACAGCCACCCAAGAAATCCGCCACCACCACCTGCATTTGCGCCACTGCCAGCACTGACGCCGAAGGCACGGCATGCCGCCAATTTTTCGCTCCCTACGGCGACTGTGATGTCCCAGTCGGGTATCGCGAAAAATGGCAACTCACTTGAGATCTGTCGGGTGCTAAGGCAAGAGGCCTATCGAGTAACACAGTCAGACCAAAACAAATAAGACGATATTTGTTCCGACTATCTCGATATTAGTCTTCAACATGTTACCTTGTGATTGTAGGTGTTGCTCTGAGTAGCTACTGAGCTACCAGCTTTTACATTTGTCTTGACAGGAAGACCCTTCACAACTTTGAAAGTAGGCGTTATCATCAATGTCTCCGAGAAATGCTGCCCTTTAGGGCGGAGAGGCAAGGATACGGTTTTTGGCAACCGTTAGTCAATCACGTTCGGAAAACACCACCCCTTCAAAAGCTTGCCATGGTGCAGCCCTTTTGCGTTTCTGGCGGGGTAAGTTTCGCGGAATGGATGGACGCAGTCATCGGTGATGACAGGCTCCCTTTCAAGGATGGATGCAATGCGTTGATTGAATACGGCAAGGTGCGGCCAGTGTTCCGGCGCTTCAGTGAATGGCCTAGCCCCCTGGGTTGATTCCTACCCTGCAATCAGGAATCGTGTGAGAAAACCGGAACCACTGACTAGTCCATTGGACTTATCAAGGAAACTCTTACCCCTGCAGCGAAACGCAAGCAAGCCTGAATATCCTCCTTGGTCAGTTCTGGAAAGTCTTCAACGATGTCATCAGCAGACATACAAAAAGCGAGGTATTCAAGCACATCGGAAACAGTGATCCTTAGCCCGCGAATACAGGGCTTACCACTGCGCTTGCCAGGCTCAATGGTGATGATGTCGTGGTAGTTCATTTCTTCTCCAAAACTGGGTTGTCGGGTTGCCTCTTTGCGTTGATGAATGTCGAGCACGGTGGCGGTTGCTTTCAGGCCACCCGCTTTCAGCAGGTAATCGGTAATCTTCTGCATGGGTTCGCGTAACCGTTCGGGATTGGCGACGATATAGCCAGCGGTTACGTCGGTGCCATTGGCGTGGTTCAGTAGACGCTTGAGGGCGTAGGCTGGAATGTCCAGGCTTTCCGCAACAGTGGCGAAGGTTCGCCGGAGGTCATGGATGCAGAACGCAACACCCGCTTTTTTGATACTGGCTTGGGCATAGCGAAAATTGCTTATCGAACGGCCACGGGTATCGGCAAAGACGTATCCCGATTCATGATCTTCGTGGCGGCTGTGCAAGAGGTCTTGCAGATAATCCGAGAGGGGTAGCACATGGTCGATGTGATTCTTGGGGTCAAGAATCGTGATGGTGCTGCTTATCAAGTCAACCTGTGTCCATTTCAGCCCCAACGCCTCTTCACGCCGGACGCCAGTGAACAGCACAAACAGTAGGTAATCTCGAATATCAGGACTGGGGAGGGCGATCACCGCTTTGCACCAGGTAGGCAGGCATCGGCTTTTATGAGCGTTTGGCGACGGTCTACGCGATACCAGGCACGGGTCTCGGATAGCTTCTTGACTGGGTTTACCAGCACCAAGGGATTGCCATCTGCGTCTTTGTACTCCGCCATGGCGAAGTTAAAGATAGCCCTCAGATAACGCATGGCAAGGTTAGCGCGTGCCTCGTTGTGTTGTTCCCCGTGGGCTTGGTGGCGCTTCTGCACCATGTCAGGGGTGATTATCAGCAACGGCCTATCCAACCAATCGGGGAATACTTCCTTGAAGGCGTTTTCCATGTCGGTTTTCGTGCGTGGCTTTAATTCCTTTCTAGATCCAAGGTGGTCGTGGATGTTTAGGTTAATTCTAAAAACAGACACGATTTCTTCCAGTGTGCTTAGCGTTATAAAGCGCCTTATCCGCCATGTCCATCAATTTGACAAGATTAAAATCTTCATTATTAATGGGAAATGCTATTCCTATTGAGGCAGTAATGCGAATCACAGCTTTCTCAAACCTAGGCTCTGCATGTTCTATCGCAGTTCTAAGACGTTCTGCAACCAATAAAGAATCCTCTCTATTGATCTCTGTAAGCAGAATAGAGAATTCCTCTCCTCCTATTCGTCCAACCTTGTCTACATCTCGCACCACAAAACGTAAAATTTCAGCAACCTGTTGTATAACTATATCACCTGCAGTATGCCCATAGGTATCATTAACCTTCTTGAAGTGGTCGATATCCAGCATGAGCACTGAAAGAGACCTGTTGTACCTCAGTGAGCGAAGAACCTCTAATTCTCCATGCTCAAAAAAATGACGACGATTGGATAGGCCAGTCAAATAATCAATTTGCGCATTTCTCTTCATTTCTAAAGCAAATTGATTATTTTTCTGTTCAATTTTGCGGAATGTAATGAGCAGAGCAAGTGTTGATGCTGCCACAGAAAGAAAAATTTCTTCATCATTATTCTGGACATGCCCACTAGGAACATAAAGATTAATCACACCAAGCAGCTCCCATCTTTCTAAGATAACACAAGTTGCCACCTATGACCACCATCAGAATCCTTCCAAGAGGTAATGGATTAATGTAGCCTTATAGTAATCAATCTATTGGTTGCCGATGGGGAAGTAAAATGGACGAGATGATTATAGTAACATATTGTATCTGCGATGATTTGTT
>CAIJYR010000141.1 GCA_903824965.1 uncultured Thiotrichales bacterium | reverse complement strand
TTATGGACACAACTGTCTTGTGGCTACTTTACCGCAGGATTGCAAGCACCTGGTACATTATGGACTTGGGGATATAATGTCTACGGCCAACTAGGAAACAATAGCACAAACAATCTTTCAATACCTGGTCGCCCCCCTCACCCCCTGCGTGGGCCGTAGTCGTTGCGGTCGTGGGTGCGTGGTTGCTCTTGGTGCCGCGTGGCTTTCCTGGGCGCTGGTTGGGGTTGGTGTGCATGGCACCCCTCGCTTGCGTGCCTGCGACACGACCGCCCCTGGGGGAGGCATGGTTCTCAGTCTTGGACGTAGGGCAAGGATTGGCTACTGTGCTGCGCACTACCCACCACACCCTTGTTTATGACACAGGGCCAGGGCGTCCTGGTGGATACGATGCGGGTGCTGCAGTGGTTGTGCCTTTTTTGCGTTATTGGGGGGTACAACAGATTGATACCCTGATGGTGAGCCACGCAGACAACGATCACAGTGGAGGAGCACCCTCCATACGAGCCACGTTGCACGTGGATCGTCTTTTGGGAGGGATACAGGGTGCGGAACCGTGTGTGCGGGGGATGACCTGGAACTGGGATGGCATTGATTTTCGGGTGATTCATCCGACCGCGGATACTGCCTTCGTCGACAATGACGCAAGTTGTGTGCTTCGTGTAGCGTGGCCTGGGGGGTCTTTGCTGCTCACGGGGGACATCGGCCATGCAGCAGAACACCAATTGTTGTTGCATACTCCTGAGGATCTGCCTGCTACGATAATCGTTGCACCCCACCATGGCAGCCATGCGGGTTCGACGTTGGCTTTTGTGAATACGGTCGCGCCCCAGATGGTTATTTATGCGACGGGTTATCGCAACCGATACCATTTTCCGAACCCTGAAGTGGTTGCCCGCTATGCGGCGGTCGGTGCAACGTCTTTTAATACGGCGCAGCAGGGCACCCTGGATTTTCAGTTGCGGCCGAATCGACCGACCACGGTACAATCGTGGCGGTTTGTTGCGCGGCATTATTGGCACTTTCCCATTCCGCCTGACGAGGGCGTACAAACGCCCGTGGACTAAGCCGTTGACCAAACCACCGCCTATACACCGTGATCTCCCTGTGCCTATGTCCGCCATCGATCTAGATCTGACCGTTCTTCCTGAACCCTTGCGAGAGACCGTTGCTCGCGGCTTTGAACAGTATGTCAGTGCAGCCGTTGCACAGGGAGTGCTCCCCATAGGGGATCCGAGCGTACTCGCAGCGATCCCTAGGGTGTGGGGCGCAAGTGATTTCATTGTCCGGCGTTGTATTGCCGATCCTGCGTTGCTTGCTGCTCTCACCGAGACGGGGGATCTCAAGCGTGCCTACGAAGCCGAGGAATACCCCCGTCGGATCGCGACGGCCCTAGCAGGGGTTGGGAACGAAGCGGCGCTCTCAACAAAGCTGCGTCAAATACGGTCTCGCGAAATGGTGCGAATCGCTTGGCGTGACCTCGCAGGAGACGCGGATTATCACACCACCGTAGCAGAACTGTCTGCCTTCGCAAGCGCCATTGTCGATGCCGCACTCGTTCCCCTGAACACTTGGCTACAGCGAGAATGGGGAGTGCCTTATTCCCAAAAGGGAGTTGTCCAGTCCTTGGTCGTGTTGGCGCTTGGGAAATTGGGAGCGCAGGAACTCAATTTTTCTTCGGACATTGACCTACTCTTTGTCTATCCGGAAGAGGGCGAGACCCGTGGCCGACGGGTGGTGAGTAATGCGGAGTTTTTTCTACGATTGGGTCAGCGTCTCATCAAGGCGCTGTCTTCGGTGACGCCGCTTGGTTTTGTTTTTCGGGTGGACATGCGCTTACGTCCTTTTGGCGAATCGGGGCCGTTGGCAGTGAGTTTTGATGCCATGGAAACGTATTATCAGATGCATGGTCGAGAATGGGAACGCTACGCCTTGATCCGCGCACGTCCCATCGCAGGAGACAAAGACGCAGGAGAAACCCTAGTCAAGCTTTTGCATCCGTTTGTCTATCGCCGCTATATCGACTATGGCATGTTAGAGGCTTTGCGCGACATGAAGGCATTGATCGCCGCCGAGGTGCGCCGCAAAGGTCTTACGGGAAACATCAAACTCGGTGCGGGCGGCATTCGAGAGGTGGAGTTTATCGTCCAAAGTTTTCAACTCACCCGTGGTGGGCGCACCCCTGCGTTGCAAGATTGTCGCTTATTGCCCACCCTGGTGGCGCTGGGTCGTTTGCGCCTGTTGCCGGAGGCAACCGTACAAGCGTTGTCTACTGCCTATGTCTTCTTGCGCAACGTAGAGCATCGCCTACAAGAATACGCCGATCAGCAAACCCAAGGGTTGCCAAGCGATACCACCGATACCCTCGCTTGCCTTCGTCTTGCCATGTCTATGGGGTATTCGGGGTGGGCTGCCTTCCAAGCGGCCCTCGACGAGCACCGCACGAGGGTACACGATGCTTTTCAGCAGATCCTGTACGCCCCCCAGGTGGCCCCTTCCCAGGAGAGCACCGAGGATTTTTCTGCCCTTTGGTGCGGATCGATTGAGCCTGCGAGTGTTGGCATGGAGACGTCTGTTGCGGAAGCCATGACGAGGCTGCGCCATTGTGCCTCGGTACGCACCCTGTCTGAGCGAGGGCAGCATCGTTTAGACCGCTTGATGCCGTTGTTGCTCTCCGTGGCGGCAAAAACCGATCGCCCGGGTGCCGTAGTCGATCGCTTGGTGACGGTATTGGCCTCGATTGGTCGGCGCACGGCGTATTTTGCTTTGTTGATAGAAAATCCCCCAGCCCTCTCGCAACTCGTGCGTTTGTGTGCGGCCAGTCCTTGGATTGCCCAAAAAATTGCCCATTTTCCGGTCTTATTGGATGAACTCATCGATCCCGCTGCGCTGCAGGCATTGCCTTCTGCGGATGCATTGGCGGATACCTTGCGTCAGGCGTTGGTACGCCTGCCTGAGGAAGACCTCGAAGGACAGATGGAAGCACTGCGGAATGTTCGACACAGCGGTGTCTTGCGTGTGGCGGCAGCAGATGTGACAGGATCACATTCTCCGATGGTGGTCAGCGACCACTTGACAGCCTTGGCCGAAGTGATTTTGCAAGAAGTCCTGAACCTGGCCTGGTCTGACTTGGTGAAGAAGCACGGACTTCCCGCGAAAGTTGTGGGCCATCCGGCGGACAAAGGATTTGCCATTATTGGCTATGGCAAATTGGGGGGGATTGAACTTGGGTACGGATCGGACTTAGACATCGTCTTCCTGCACACGGGGGATGTCGTTGCACCAACGGACGGTGCCCGCCCCATCGAAACCGGCGTATTTTTCCTGCGTCTTGCCCAGAGAATGATCCACCTGCTCACGACACATACCCCGTCCGGCAAACTCTATGAGATCGATCTCCGTTTACGTCCGAGTGGTGCCTCAGGATTGCTGGTCACGGGTTTGGACGCCTACGAACGCTACCAACGCACAGCAGCCTGGACGTGGGAACAACAAGCCCTGGTACGGGCACGCGCCATCGCAGGCGATGCGAACCTGCGGGCCTCTTTTCAGAAAATCCGCCATGATGTGCTCTGTCAGGTGCGCGATCCCACGCTGTTGCGACGCGAGGTGCGAGAGATGCGGGAACGGATGCGTGCGGAACAGGGCAGCCGAGATCCAACGTATTTTGATCTGAAACACGATCGAGGCGGCATCGCCGACATTGAGTTTATGGTGCAGTACGCACTTTTATGCCATGCCCACGCCCATCCAGTTTTGACCCAAGGGACGAGCAATCTTCGACAGATCGAAGCACTGCGTCTGTGCGGTGTTGTGACCTCCCAAGAGGCCACACTCCTCCATGCTTCCTACAAACACCTGCGACATACCCTCCACCACACCATTCTTCAAGGCGAAACGACGCGCCTTCCCGTCGCGCACCTCGATTCTGCTCTCCAGGATCAGCGCCACGAAGTCAGCAAATTGTGGAATGCGTGGCTGTGCGGAGACAGTGTTGGAGTGGGATCGTGAGGATCTGGATGACGAGGGGGTGATGATGCGGTACCCTAGGGTGCATTCTGTGTGTTGTACCTGTTGTCCTATCTGCCACGACTGATCGGGAGGGTCTCATGTCCTTGCATCGTATCGCCACGGGCCGCTTGCGGATGGAAGGCGAACTCACCATCTACGAAGCTGTTGCACTCAAGACCGAACTCATGGCGGCGCTTGAAGAATCCCCTGTGTTGGAACTAGACCTCTCTGACGTGTCAGAACTAGACACTGCCGGTTTACAGCTCTTGTTGCTGCTCAAAAACGAAGCGCAGATCCGTGGGCAGACGGTTCATTTTGTGCAACACAGTTCGGTTGTCCGAGAGGTTCTGGAACTGTGTGACCTGGCAGCCGTGTTTGGTGATCCTATTGTCGTTGGTCGACGCAATCCTGTGACGGAGGCTTCGTGAACATTGACGCTGCATTGCCTACCTTTGTGGCCGAGAGCCGTGACCTGATTCAGGCGATGGAACAAGAGTTACTGCGATGCGAACAGGGGGGGGCCGATCGGGACAGCATCGACACCTTGTTTAGGGCAGCGCATACCATCAAGGGATCGGCCGGGATGTTCGGCTTGGACTGGTTGGTCGCCTTTACCCACGAGGTAGAGGGACTGTTGCAACAATTGAGGGACGGTTTGTTCGCTTTGGACGATGAACGGGTCGATGTACTCTTGGCGTCTGTGGACTATATCGCAACCTTGGTGGATTTGGTTGAATCGGAGAATGGGGCCGCCTCCTCAGAGACCATGGCACGGGGTCACGCATTGCAGGCACGGCTCGCAAAAGTCTCTGCGCCCTCCACTGCCAATCCAATCGCCAAGGTGATTGGCTCTGCGATTTCATCCGCACCTGCAGCCATTCAATTGGATCGAGAGCCGGATAGTCGTTTTGATACTGCCAACCATTGGTATATTTCTGTCCATTTTGGTGCGGATGTGTTGCGCCATGGGATGGATCCCCTCGGGCTGTTGCGCTACCTGCAACGGATGGGACGTATCACGGCCATTGCAACCCTAAGCGATCGCGTCCCCTCCGCCAAGGAGATGAATCCTGAAGATTGCTACCTCGGTTTCAACATCGGTTTAGAATCCAGCGCAAGCAGAGAAGAGATCGAATCTGTGTTTGGTTTTGTGCGTGACAACTGTCATTTGCGTATTTTGCCACCTCGTAACCGCCTGTCCGAGTACCTGGGCCACCTAGACGAGATGGATGAGGTGGATCGTTTGGGAGTGATCCTGATGCGTTGCGGTGCCCTTACGTCTTGGGGACTGAAGGAGGCTTTGCGCCTCCAAAGCGAGGCGGACAACGCAGCAGTGGCAGGTGCCTCCGAGGGTCACAAGCCAATCGGACAACAGGGAAGTCGCCATTTTTCGCGAGACCCGACTGGGACAGCCCAGTCGCCGTCGGGAGCGAAAAATTGGCGACATGCCGTGCCTTCGGCGCCCGCGCCGCCCTGCGTCCGCCACGACTCGCCACTTCGCTGGCTCGCCATGGCTCCCACAAATGGCTTTACGCCGTGCTCGGTTGCCTTA
>CAIJYR010000140.1 GCA_903824965.1 uncultured Thiotrichales bacterium | reverse complement strand
CGGCCGTTGGCGTGTTGACGACGAATCAGCTCGCAGTGCTGACCTCGAACCAAGTCGCAGCACTGACGAGTGTGCAGATGGGTGCGATTACGAGTGCACAGATTGGTGCGATCACTACCCTCGACCTCCCTGCCCTCACAACGGGGGCATTGTCCTCCTTGGGCACCAACCAATTTAGCGCGATGAGTTCTACGCAGGCAGATGCCTTGACCAGTGTACAATTGGGGGTATTGACGACCGTCCAACTGGCCGTCCTCACGAGCATCCCTGGTGTGACCACGGCGACTTTGGCCGCGCCGTATGTTTTACTGCCAAATGTACTGTCTGGGCATCAGCAGGGAAACTGGGCAAGCGTGCTTTTCCATCAGCCCGTGATCAAGCGAGCGAATCCGTTCTCGTCTGCGGCTAACATGGCAGCCGCGCTCACACAACATAGTGCGCACCCTATCGAGAACGCATTGGGGGGTGCCCAGGAAGGTTCTAGCGTTGCTATTCCACAGATGGTGCAAGCATTACATCAGTTTGATGAAAATGGCGCTTGGGTGCATACACCCATCAGCAGGGTTGCGGCTCATGCGGGTGCCTCGGTTACGAGTCGCCTGTTGGCCGGAGAGGAACAGAGTACACAAGGAAACATCGCGTTGGGGCAGTGAAACCAGCTCCATGCAGAAGAGGTGGTTTAGATCCGTTCTACTTTGAGTGTGCCTGTCGCAGCGGCATCAATCAGTGAACCGCCGACCTTGTTCTTTCCGTTACGAGGCTGCTGGTCGTAGATTTCACGACGCAACTCTATCTTCATTTTTGGATCACATCGGCTGCTGTCGCCGAGACGGCTGTGAGCAGCCGCGCCATAGAATCGAGCGCACGATCGGCATCATCGCTTGTGAACGGCTCTTGGTGCGCCCACTTATTGCGAAAGTCGTGGATTTCTGAGACGAGGCTCCGCTCGGAATAACCCAGGGTCTTTTTGAATACGTCGTTCCAGGTCTCCCACATGAGCTTGAGTAAACCGCTTGCATCCCAATCCGTAATGGACTTGGCGGAAAGCATTGGATCGTCTGCAAAGCGGCGAATCGCATCCGTGCGCACACTGTCTGCCTTGATGGCCGCGTGTATCTCACGATCGACGAAAAGCGCGAGTCTCTGGCGCAGGAGGTCGAGTGCTTTGCCAACACGTTCGTAATTGCTGAGGGCCACCTACTTTCCTTTTTCGCCACCAGCGTTGTGTTCGAGTCCGCGTAGAATTTCTTGTGCCCAGGGGTTGATGTCACCGTAGCGTTTGATCAATCGACCATCACTGATGCGGCAGAGCAACTTGGCCGGTGCATTCTCGACAGAGTTGTCGTACAGGTAGGCACGGTCGACGAGACGCGCAGCGGTGGGGCAATGGGCCAGTGATCGTGTGTATCGTGCGATGATCTTACTGATCGGCACGTCGTGGCCGCCCGCCATGACACGCAGGGCGACCCGCTTGGCGTTGATACTGGGATCATCGGTACCGACGAAGAAAAGGCGAACAAAGAATCCTGCGGCTTTCGCTCGTTGGATAAACGCGATCTTGTCTGGCATGGACAACAGGGTCTCAAAGGCTAGGCTCTGACTCTCCACCAGGCATTGCTCGCGCAACCCTGCTGCGTGATTGGCTGCTTTCAAGACGGCATCAGGGGCATTCCAATCGCCAAATTCGTCGCGGGCGATGTTGTCTGGGTTGATATACAGGCAGCCATCCATCCAGGCATGACGCAACAGTTGCTCTGTGATCGAGGTCTTGCCTGTGCCATTGGGGCCAGCGACCACAATCAAGCGCGGTCTGCACTCCTCTATCATGCCGTTGCAATCGACCGATTGGTGGCCGCAATCTCTTCACGCAGCTTTTTCATCCACTCTTGCCTGGTTTGCTCACCCTGACAATTCACCGCCTGCGCAACAGAATCCATCAGAGAAGAGAGTTGTGCGTCGCTCGGTTCATGCTCAATGTCATTCAGGTCGAAGCGTTGAGTCGGCATCGGAGATTCCCTAGTAGTCAATCGCAACTGTTCCTTTGGTAGATGTTCCTTTTGTAGATCGGCGGATAGTTTCTCCCGTGCTAGGCGGGCCACCTCAGACCAGCTCTGCACAATGGCGTTGTAAGAGAGAGCCTCAACCGCACTGTAGCGGAAACGCGAGAGCCTGGAAACCCCGATGGTTTCATCCCTGAAACCCCAGGGCGTAGAGCCATGGGGTGGTTTAGAGTCCACGGTAGGCTTCCTCGTCGGCTTGACCCGCCCACTCGGAGAGTGTGCCCTCAACAGCACGCAAATAGTCGATATCGAGTGGCTGCACCCGACGCACGGTGGCCGTGCTATCCGCGCCCACTTCCCAGGCGATCAGGTCTCCAGGCGAGACGCGCATCGCAGCGCGAATATCCTGTGGGATGGTGGTCTGGCCTTTCGCGGTGATCTTTGCGACAGCAAGCATGGCACTCTCGGGTAAGAATATCATTACATCCTTACTGTACAATGGATGCCGGATGAGAACAAGCAAGGTCTCTGAAAGTTATCGTGGCCCACGACCTCGCTGTGTGCCTTTGCATGGAAAAGCTGACCAAATATTGACCATCGCTTCTTTCGTCGATAGCGTTTTATTGCATCTCCTGCAAAGCTGCGCTACCCTGGAATGATATCAGCATCTACGACAGCAACGGCAAAAAATGCCAATCTGGGAGTGCTCTTACGATGCAATTTATTCCTAACGGCCCTGATATTCACGATGCTCTCTTACATGCGCACGAGGAGGGTCGTGTGGTTTTTTTCTGTGGAGCAGGCATTTCCTACCCTGCGGGGTTGCCAGATTTCAAGGGGCTGGTGGACAAGATTTATAAAATCGCTGGTACAACGCATTCTGATCTTGAGCGTAAAGCTGACGACCGTGGCCAGTTCGACACAACACTCGAGGAGCACATGGAGCGAAGCGTAGTGCGACGAGCCCCGCGTAGCCGTGAGGGCCGTACGTTTTGTCGATGTCCGCAGCCGTATCGCGGGCTGAGACAAAACGTAAGGCAACCGAGCACGGCGTAAAGCCATTTG
>CAIJYR010000139.1 GCA_903824965.1 uncultured Thiotrichales bacterium | reverse complement strand
GTCAGCGTCTGTAGTCTTTGGGTATGTAGTGTAACGATCATGTCTCCATGATCCAAAATCTCGCACATCCAGGCTCACCTCACGCTGGAAACACACCCTCTCGTTCAGGCTCATCTCACATTGGACAAGGCTTCCTCTTGACCCGCCGTGGCAAGTCGTTACAATGGCGGTGTATCGCGGGTGTAGTTCAATGGTAGAACTTCAGCTTCCCAAGCTGATAGCGTGGGTTCGATTCCCATCACCCGCTCCAAACCCCTCCCCTGCCTGTTTGGTACTCCAATGCGGTTTCTAGCGTCCTTGTTGGTGCTGTTGGTGTTGGCCGGGCCTGCGGTCGCGCAGCCGCCTCCTGTGATCGACCAACTGACGTCACCGTTTACGGACTCCGAACTCGGTGGAGTCGGTTGTTTGACGGCCAGCACCCTCACGGCGGGCACCTTGGTTTACCTGCTGGGTGGTTTCCGTCGTATCGCAATGGGCATGCAAGGTGTGATCCCCACCGCACGTGTGATGGAAGGAACTGCAGCCGCAGCCTTCATCTTCTCTAGTGCGTGCTACGTGGGTGCGGCCCTTGCACCCGTGGCCATGATGTTGTACACATCGATCGCCGATCGTTCTTTTCTGGATTCTTCGCCCGCCATTATTACTTCTGGGTCATCGGTTGCGAATGGCGGTATGGCGGGGGGTGGAGCGCAAAAATCCTCCCACTGAGGGAGGTCTTGCTGGCATTTGGTTCTTTTTTTGAGTATCTGCCAGAGATGGGCACGGAATATGCATCATGGATGATGCACTGCATGGAGATCCTTTCGATGCCCACTCTCGTTGTGAATTCGACACATGTACCGTCTGCAGCACCCTCTGTACTGTCAGGGGCGGGTGCAGTGGCGGAATCCGGTGGCGCGAGCTTTGCGGATGCCATCGTGCGTTCGTCTGCATCCCTGAAAGACACCACGAAGGACAGCACGCCCACCGTTCACCGCTCGTCGCCGACCAGCGAGAAGCCAGAGGACTCGACGGTTGCTGCCGACGCATGGGCGGGATTGTTTCTGTCGTTCCTACCGACGACGACCCCTTCTACCAGTACCTCCGCTGGGGCGACGAAATCTCCTTCCAGTACGTGCAATCACCCACAACGCATATCATCAGGCAGTGTGACGCAAGCGAGTGTTGCCAAAGCAACCAGTGGACTTCGTGGAACGCCCTCTGGGTCGCAACCGCCACTGACGAGCACAACACCGAATCCCTCGACAGCCTCGCCTACGATGGTCTCGACGGGGGGAACGCCCTCTGGGTCGCAACCGCCACTGACGAGCACAACACCGAATCCCTCGACAGCCTCGCCTACGATGACCTCACTGGGGGGAGCGCCTTTTGGTTCGCAACCGTCGCTGACGGGAACGACGCCGCACCTCTCGGAAGCCTCGCCTACGATGGCCTCGATGGGAGGCACGCCCTCTGGGTCGCAACCGTCGCTGACGGGCACAACGCTGAATCCCTCTGAAGCCTCGCCTACGATGGCCTCGATGGGAGGCACACCCTCTGGGTCGCAACCGCCACTGACGGGCACAACGCTGAATCCCTCTGAAGCCTCGCCTACGATGGCCTCGACGGGGGGGGCGCCTTTTGGTTCGCAACCGTCGCTGACGGGAACGACGCTGCACCTCTCGGAAGCCTCGCCTACGATGGCCTCGACGGGGGGAACGCCCTCTGGGTCGCAACCGCCACTGACGGGCACAACGCTGAATCCCTCTGAAGCCTCGCCTACGATGACCTCACTGGGGGGAGCGCCTTTTGGTTCGCAACCGTCGCTGACGGGAACGACGACGAACCTCTCGGAAGCCTCGCCTACGATGGTCTCGACGGGGGGAACGCCCTCTGGCTCGCAACCGTTACCAGCATCGAATACACCGAACGTCCCATGGGATTCAACACCAGGACTGCAGGGAACGATCTCGACACTGCGTGACCAAAGTGTGGCTACACCGACGACATCAATCCCAAGCAGCGTGACGGGTACAGCGCCAGCAGCACTGTCAGGTGTCTCTTCGAGCGTACCGTCTGCGCAACGAATCGGAAACAACACACTGTCTGCACGGGTGGGATCAAACACTTCTCCCTCCGCAACAGTCGATGCTCCTTCGGCTGAACCGTCCAGCACTGGCATGGACACAAGTACAGCAGTGCCCCGGAAGGAGGATGTCAATGCTACCCTGGACAATGCCAAAGATCCGTCGCAGCCCTTGGCTACGAACCCGAGCCTAGGCGATATAACTTCTTTCGCATCCTCTCAGCCTGCTGGTACGGCAGCGCCGACCAATACTACACAAGCGGTACAGTCGCCTGATGTGCCCTTGGCCGTTGGAACGCCCAATTGGGAAAAAGACTTGGGACAGCGGATGGCTTGGATGATGCAAAACCAAACGCATCGAGCAGAGTTGCAGGTAACGCCGCTCCACCTGGGGCCTCTCCATCTGCAGATCGAACTCAATGGCAGTCAGGCCAGCGTGAGCTTCACCACGCCACATGCCAATGTTCGGGAGACCATTGAAAATGCATTACCACAACTAAGAGAAATGTTAGAAACACAAGGACTGCAACTGTCCGGTGCAGGGGTGCATCAACAGGGTGCAGGGCATCATACGGGAGAAGCATGGCAGGGGAGACAAGAGACCCCCTGGCAAGGGAGGCGTCGTGGTGTTGAATCGGTTCACTCAGAACCTTTGGTTTCGCAGCTCTCCGCGTCTCGCTCGCGCAGACTCGTGGATTATTTTGCCTGATGACAGTATGCCCCTTACTGTTTACTGTACTGTCAGAAATAGCTCTTTGTTCAGTATTGTATGAGCGAGGATTCCGGCACCATACCCTGCCGCCACTGCTGGCATCCAGCGCAGATGGGCCATAAAAGTATAAATACCACGCACCTGTCCCATGAGTGCTACGCCTGCCGCCGAACCGATTGACAGTAAGCTACCGCCGATACCAGTCGTCAGCGTGATCAGCAACCATTGGCCATGTGACATATCAGGATGGACGGTGAGTACCGCAAACATCAATGGAATGTTATCGAGAATCGCTGAGATGATCCCAACCGAGACATTGGCAGCGGTCGGCCCTAAGTGTCCGTAAAGCATATGTGACATTACCGCCAAATATCCCAACACACCCAGCGCACCGACACACATCATGACACCAAAAAAGAAGAGCAAGGTATCCCATTCAACATCGGCAATCTTGCGGAAAACATCAAAAGAAAAATTCTCTCTCGATCGATGTAAGAAATAGGCTTGCAATTGCAGATAGCCCAAACCAGTCATCATACCAAGCATCGGTGGCAATGAGAGGAAATTGTGAACACCAACGGTGGTAGCAATGGTTAGAAGAAAAAGGGCCATGACCCGCCGTGCGCCCGGCTTAAGGGTTACGACAGTATTGTGAGTGGGTGGTGTGCCAGTTGGAACTGCCCAATGCATACATGCAGCGGGGACGATAAAGGTAACAACGGCAGGGATGAACAACAGAAAGAATTCGGAGAAACTCAGCATTCCTTTCTGCCAAACCATCAAAGTAGTAATGTCTCCAAAGGGGCTAAAAGCACCACCCGCATTAGCGGCGACAACGATATTGACACACGATGGAACAACAAACCGTGGCGAGTCTCGACCAACAGAAAGCACCACGGCACACATCACCAACGCTGTTGTGAGATTGTCGGCGATTGGAGAGATAAAAAAGGCCATCACACCAGTTACCCAGAATAATGCGCGGTAGCTAAATCCTGAGCAAACTAACCATGCCCTGAGGACAGCAAAGACATTCCGATCTTCCATCGTGTTTACATAAGTCATCGCCACCAGCAAGAACAGCATAAGCTCGGCATATTCCAGAAAAACGTAACGGAAAACGCCATCCACCAAGTTCGATATGCCGAGACTTCGATAGGCAAATCCGATAAAGATCCATAAAATGCCCGCAGCGACCACAACAGGTTTCGACTTACGCATACGCGTAATTTCTTCTGTGACTACCAATAAATACGCCATGCAGAATACGAGAAGTGCAGCAATTCCTGCCCAATGTCTTGTAAGATCGGGGAGTGGTTCAGTCATCGTTGGATCCGGACGATAAATAGATCGATCGTCAGAATGCTTCCTCCCAATCGCGAGAGAGACGCATAGCACAGTTGATTAAGCCAACCATGGAATAGGTTTGAGGATAGTTTCCCCACAATTCTCCTGTCTGCGGATGGATATCCTCAGAGAGGAGACCGAGGGCAGAGCGTCGTTTCAACATGGTCTCGAACAAAGCACGCGCTTCCTTTTTCCGTCCCAGCGCAGCCAAAGCATCGATGTACCAGAAAGTACAGATTGTGAAAGAGGTCTCTGGAAACCCAAAATCATCCTCGGTAGCGTAGCGCAACAACAAGTCCCCGCGTTTGAGTGTACGACCAACAGCGAGAACGGTACTCTCAAAACGGGGATCGTTTGTGGCAAGAAAATTCAGTTCGTGCAGAAGCAGCAGTGTTGCATCGAGTGTGTTGCCCTCAAAGGTCGCAACAAAACTACCGAGTTCAGCGTTCCAGGCACGACGAGAAATAACGGCATGCAATTGATCTGCCCGTTGTCGCCACAGGGTTTTTCGATCGGACAAACCCAAAGAAGCGGCAATTTTAGATAAGCGGTCGCACCCTGCCCAACACATCACTGCTGAGAAAGTGTGAATGGCAGAAAACGCCCTCAATTCCCATGGGCCTGCATCCGGTTTGTCATAAGCAGCAAGGGCGCGTTGTCCCAGGATCTCAAGCCGCTCGAACAGCACAATGTCACCCGTCAACGGCAAACGGCGATCGAAGAATGCATGGGTAGCGGCCAGGATCACGCTACCGTAGACATCATTCTGGATCTGCAAATGTGCTTGATTGCCGATACGGACTGGCCCCATCCCCCGATAGCCTGCGAGGCTTGCAGCGATGCGCTCCTCCAGATCGGTGTGCCGGGTAATGGCATAACAGGGCTTCAGTACCTCTTCATCGCTTTCACTGACGATGTTCGTGATATATCCAAGGTATTCCTCCATCGTCCGCGTTGTACCCAAGCGATTGAGTGCATGGACAACAAAATAGGCGTCGCGTAACCAGCAGAAGCGATAATCCCATGTACGCTGGGTAAACGGTGCTTCGGGAATCGACGTGGTCAATGCGGCGACGATGGCCCCTGTTTCTTCATAGTTGCAGATCTTTAAGGTGATCGCAGCGCGAATGACCGCCTCCTGCCAGTCGAAGGGAATCGACAGCGAGCGCACCCAGGTTCGCCAGCGATACAGAGTACGCTCCAGGAATACCCGCGCAGTGTCCTCGATACCAGCGTTGAGTCCTTCATCAGATCCGAGAAACGAGGTAATGTCGTGTTCGACAACGAATGCCGTTTCTTCGACCACATAGGACAAAGGCGCAGTTGTGGTGAGGCGCAGCGCACCCGATTGGCTCTGAAAGCGAATATGGTTGGATCCCAGTGTGAGTTGCGGATTCAACGTGCCATAATCGAAACGTGGTCTAACCCGGATGCGGATTCGCGGGCGTCCCTGCACAGGCACAATGCGACGCACCAACATAGGCGGACGGAACATGCGTTCGAATTGTGTGAACCGAGGGGCAAAGTCAATGATTTCCACCGCATTGCCATTTGCGTCTTCTAAGCGAGTCTCCAGTACCGCCGAATTGGGTAGGTAGCGTTGCTGACGCTGATGGCACCCAATCAGTTCCACGGCATAGTAACCACCATTTTCCGGATCTTCAGGACGGATCGGATCTGCGCCATTGAGCAACGCATAAAAGACAGGATCTCCATCAAAACGCGGAAACCCCCACCACACGATGGTGGCATTGACGTCAATCAGCGCAGCGACAGTACCATTGCCGATGACGCCCAGTTCGAGTGTACTCACGGTCGTGTTGTCTCCAAATGTATTGCAATGGCAGAGAGCCACGCACGCAATTCCGGCGGGGTGCCAATCTTGAATCGTGCAAGTGAAAAAGATGTATCACCCACCCGAATAGACACGCCACCCATCTGGTTCACAACCTGAAATCCACATTCGTCTGTGACATCGTCGCCAACGAAAACAGGGATCCGTCCTCTATAAGGTGGTAGGGCCATAAAACGTTTGATGGCCATGCCCTTGTCGGCATTCGCTGCGACGATTTCAACTACGCCCTTGCCGAAGAGCAAACGAAAGTCAGCCCCTAATGCTTGTAAAGCGGATCCCGCTAAAGACCATGCATCGGATTCACGCTCAGGATGCTGACGGTAATGCAGTGCAAACGAGTGCGATTTTTTTTCGATCAGCAAACCAGGGAGCTTGCGCACCCGATCCTCAATCTCAGGCATGAGGTTGCTCATCGCATCATGATGGTTGCCATCCTCAGGAAGCATCGTTCCTGCATGGCGCCATTCGACACCGTGGGTTCCGGCTGCGTCGAGTCTTCCAGGAAATAGGTAGTCGATCTCGATCATCGAGCGACCGCTAATCAAAGCCAATGCGCCGCCAAGCGTCTGACGAAGATCGTTCAACAGTGTTGGCAGTGTAGGCAACACGGTCACGCTGTCCGGCGTCGGTGCGATGTCCACCAAGGTTCCGTCAATGTCTAGAAACAATGCCCAGTTATAACACTGTTCAATCGTGGGAGTCTCTAACGTCAACGTCATACTGTTCCTCCTCGCCGACGGTTGCTAGACGAGGTTTCGACGAAAGTGAGATCGGCCTCGATTCGATGACGCTTACGCATCCGGGAAGCGTCAAGCAACATGCGGCCTGCCCAAAAATAAATATTGCGTTCACTCACCATTTCACGCATCAACCGCATTCGTTCACGCCGATGTTCAAGGGGCATGGTAAGACCACGGTGGAGGGCATCCCCCATGGCATGGCAGTCATAGGGGTTGACGATTAACGCCTCTAATAATTCCCGCGATGCCCCCGCGAAGGTACTCAGGATGAGAACACCGTCTTCATCGTCACGGGCAGCGACAAATTCTTTGGCGACCAGATTCATGCCATCGTGTAGGCTGGAGACCATACAGAGATCGGCAGCCCGAAACAGTGTGAAAACTGCCTCAGGATCATGATGTTTGGCCACCAGGATAATCGGTACCCATCCAGCGGTACCGAAACGTTCATTGATGGTACGAGTGACTACCTCAGCTTCCAACTGGGTATTGCGGTACGCGGAAAGTTGACTACGCGTGGGTGCTGCAATCTGCAAGAAAGTGAAGCGACCAATCCATTCGGGATGATGTTCCAGCAGATGTGCGACAGCGTGGAAGCGTTCCGCGATGCCCTTGGTATAATCAAATCGCTCGACGCCAACCGCCAGAAGGGTGTTTTCAGCCAAACCATATTGCTGGCGGATCATCGCACGACATACAGGCACCGCACATTGATTGGCCAAAGCCGTCGGGGGCCACTCGATTGAGATTGGATAGGGGCGTACTACGGTGGTACTGGATCCGGTACTGACAATGCTCTGCTCACGATCAATGTGGCATTCTAGAAAACGGTCTACAGATTCTAAGAAGTTCAGACAATGGAACCGCGTGTGGAAGCCTAAAATCGAACTGCCTAACATGCCCCATAAAATTTCCTCACGCCAGGGGCAAATGCTGAAGGCTTCAGGATTAGGCCAAGGGATGTGCCAAAAGGTGATGATGGTCGCGTTTGGTAGGCGTTCGCGTACCATGCGCGGCAAGAGGGCAAAGTGGTAGTCCTGCACCAACAGAACGGGGTTCTGGGTTTTGGCTTCGGCTACCACTGCGTCTGCGAATTTGCGATTCACCGCAACATACTGTTCCCAATCCTCAGTACGGAACACAGGCCGAACGAAGGCGATGTGACAAAGCGGCCACAATCCTGCGTTGGCGAGACCATAATAATAGCCGTCTTGTTCTTCGTCGGACAGCCATAGTCTCCGTAACGTGTAGGTCGGAGCACCTGGCGGCACTGCGAGTCGGTCGTTGGCATCGACGGTACGCCGATCGGCTGATCCACTGCCATGGGCGATCCAAGTTCCACCACACGCCCGACAAATAGGCTCAAGGGCAGTAACCAACCCACTCGCGGGGCGCTGGAGGACAATACTGCCGTCCTCCTCTTCGTGGTGGATGTAAGGCTCACGGTTGGAGACCACGATGACTTGTGCTTCCGGTAATTCGTTGCGGAGCAAGGTGCGTAGACTTTCCGGGTTCCAATCGATGCGAATGGCATCCGCTGCGCTTTTGGGCGCATCGAGGCCACGCAACATCTTGCGTACCTCGCGTACCAGGGGTGCGATCTCGGGTTCTAGCAATTTTTTGTGCGCATGGCCTTGGTCTGGGGTCGTCAAGCTTTTGTACATCACTTGAATCCAGCCCCTCAGCGTCAATTGGGCAACGAGGGCGGTGATCAAAGCCACCACAACCCCCAGAACGCCTAGGAATACAGACAAATAGTTCTCAAGCGTGGAGCTACGCCGTTCGATGAAGGTAAGGTCATGCACGATGACGAGATACCGTTGGTCGCTCTCCGTAGAGCTAAGCGCAAAAGACGCCGCCAACACCGGCCCGGCTGCTAGGTGTTCCACCACAAACCTTTGTTCAGGAGCTGGACAGGCTAAGATCTTGGGCCATTCTGGTGAGCGGTGCATCAACATTCTATTCGATGTGCATAAACCAAGCGCCAACAGTCTTTCATCGCTCGCAATACTGCGGAATAATTCGTCCATTTTGACGTCATCCTTGGTCGAGATCATGACGTCCACGGTATCATGAATTGAGTGAAAAACCAGTTGCGACCGTAACTCGACATCGCTGAGAAGCCAACTGTGCATTAACTGCCCGACAAGAGGAGAGGTGCCCCAGGCGGTGCATCCAAGGATGATGAGAAGGGGTACAATGAATCTGAAAGCCATGCGCATGGACTCTGTACCCTAAATGGTCAATCTCAATTAGGCATTCTCTACCAAATCAAGGATTTTGCGTATTTCTGTAGACTCTCATAGGCGCTGACTTCAGCAGTGCGGATCTCCCAGGGAGATGGCAGGACAATCGAATCGAGATCGTCAGAAACGGTTACGGTGGTTTCAAATACAAACGTAGCATTTCCTTTTAATAAAATATTGCCTGTGTTGTCTGGAACATGGCAAATGACCATGCCACCGTTGTTGAACACCTGTGTGGGCTGACCCTGTGCTGTGATGCCATGCAGACTAGCAACATACGCAGAGGCAGACATGGCTGTACCACAAGAATAGGTAATGCCCACGCCACGTTCGTAGGTCATGACAAATATTTTATTTTCCCCAAGGTCTCTTACAAAACTAACATTTACGCCATTGGGAAAAGTAGAAGAACCGTTTGCAGTCCTGCCGATCTGATTGACCTGTTCTGGGTCAATGTTGTCCAGCAGCGTGATGATGTGCGGATTGGGTACGCTAAGGGCTGTCCATCGTAAAATGCTGGACAATTCGGGCAGGTATGCATTGACAAACGCAGGCGTATCGACTGCCATCGGGAGCGAGGTTGGATCGAGTGAAACAGGGCCGATCTCGGCTTCAAAGGTTTCGATGCCTTCATAGATCGGGGCACCCTTGCTCACACGCAGGATGGCTTTTTTTGTTTCTACAGAGACCGTATCTTTTCCGAGCCGTTCTGCACAATATCGGCCTATACAGCGTAGGCCATTGCCACACATTTCTGCTTCGCTACCGTCTGGATTGAACATCCTCATTTGACAGTCGGCAACATGGCTCGCAAGATAGAACAAGATACCATCGGCTCCAATGCCTGTTTGCCTGTCACATAACAGCTTTGTGATCGCGGATCGATCGCCTTCGGGGGTAGATCGATTCATGCCGCTGCATTCGTCAAGCAAAATAAAATCGTTGCTCGAACCGTGGCATTTTAGAAGGGTGAGTTGCACGGATCCTCTCTCTTGAGATACAAGATTTCTTGTGACTTTGTACTAAAAAAGAAAAGGGGGCTGGGTTTGACTTTGTTTTATAAAACTCAAGACTTTCAAGATGTTCAAGACTTTCAAGATGTTCAAGATGTTCAAGACTTTCAAGACTTTCAAGATGTTCAGGACTTTCAAGATGTTCAAGATGCTCAAGACTTTCAAGACTTTCAAGATGTTCAAGACTTTCAAGATGTTCAAGATCAAGATCAGAAACAGCACAACCCAAACCCCAACCCCATCCCCCAGCCCCTTCCCCAGGGAAGGGGTTTAGTACAAAACCCTTCACATCAGGGCAACGTAACTACCGTGGGCGGTATCCAGCCATCAGCTTTGTACTCAGCCACTACCGTCGTGTAAATACCACCACGGACATTGAACTCAGCGCGTAGGCGCATGAAAGAAGGTGCAACCGCAGCAACCAAATCTTTTAGAATACGGTTTGTCACCGCCTCATGAAAAGCACCCTGGTCACGATACGACCAGATATACCCCTTGAGTGCTTTTAGCTCGACACAGAGTGCCGAGGGCACGTAGTCCAGGTAGAGAGTCGCAAAATCCGGCTGACCTGTCTTGGGACACAGACAGGTAAACTCCGGTATGCGAATGTGAATGGTGTAATCACGCTCTGTCGACGGATTGGGGAAGGTCTCAAGGATGGGAGTAGGTTGAATCGTCATTGTTTTAGCCAGCCCCCCAACGTGATCAACGCTACCGCGATGACCCACACAACCAGTGCTCGCATGACCAAATCTCGTGCTCCTTCTACGGTTGCATCTTGTGCTTCCGGCGTTGCCTTAGGCAGGGAATCGCCAGACGTTTCCGTTTCTAGCAAAAGCGCACCGGTACCACTTGCTACCAGCACGGCCGTATTGTGCTCATCCCATTTCCAGGCACGGGAGCGCCAGTTACCGAGCGCGTGGGTCAGGCTACCCGCAACTCCGTAGCAGAGTGCCGAGATGCGTGCAGGCAGCCAATCCATCGCCCAGCAGACCTTACCCACGATCGGTGCCGATTTTTCCATGGCCTGACAGTTGGGCAGCGCCATAGGGCGTACCAGTGCTGCCGCCAACGCACCCGCAGGGCCGAGTACCAGGTACCAAAACAATACCCCGATGCCTCGTGCATGCCCTTCCACCAGTACCACCGCCAACATTTCTCGTGTCAGCCGTACTCCAGCACTACAAACGTCACGCCCCGCAAGGGCAGAAGCGATGTGACGTGCGCCTTCCTCGTCGTCGCGCACCCGCATATCCAAATAGCCGCGCACAGCAAAGGCGAGTTCTCCCATCCCTAGGCAAAGTACCAACAGCACCGCACCAAACAGTCCTCCGACGATAGGCGACAAGGTTCGCAGCAACACGTGACACAAAAACACAGCCGATACCAGGGCAGCCAACCCCGCCACGCCCCAACCACCACAGAGCCAATCGGCCACCATCGTCAAGAAACGCTTGCCAGTATGATGACGATTCGTTTGATCGAATGCCAAGGCAACCAAAAGAGAGAGCAGATCCATACACACACGCTTGAACAGGCTAGGGCCACAGAGTGTACTACGGGTGCACAGATGGGTCGAGTGCGGCCAAGTCTGCCAACGGTGGAAGTTCATCCAGCCGTTGGAGGTTGAAGTAGTCCAGGAACTGCTTAGTGGTAGCGTACAGGGCAGGGCGGCCGGGGACTTCGCGGTGGCCCACCACACGGATCCATTCACGTTCCAAAAGGGTCTTTAGGGTAGAACTGCTGACGGCTACGCCACGAACATCTTCGATTTCTGCCCGTGTCACGGGTTGGCGGTAGGCAATGAGTGCGAGCGTTTCTAACAAGGCACGCGAGTACCGTACCGGTCGTTCTTCCCAGAGTTTCCCGATCCAGGGCGCCCACTCTTGGCGAACCTGATAACGCCAACCACTGGCTACCTCGACCAACTCGACCCCGCGTGTTGTGCACGCCTCCGATAACTGCGCCAATGCTCTGATCAGTTCTTCACGAGAGGGTTGCTCGGCTTCGTCGAACAATGCTGCCAGACGATCTAAGGTCAAGGGTTGACCCGCTGCCAAAAGAGCACACTCAAGGATGGCCATCAATGGATCGGACACACTAGACACAGAGACTCTCCTGCACACGCAAGCCGCTTAGAAGCGTGAAGGATAGCGCGGATGGCTGTCTTTGGGTTAGAATGCATGTGCCACTGGGGTAGGATGAGCAGATCACACGCATGTTGACAGACGCACAAGCACCAAGCCTCCCATTCTGGAAAAAAAGGCCGATGATCGCGGGTATCTTGGCCATTGGCTTCGGTTCCATGGGTTTTGCGATGCTCAAGATGATGGTCATGATGGGGCAGGACATGGGGCACATGACCCTGTATGTCGGCAACATGTCGCACCAAGTCAATAGCATGGCAAATGATGTTGGCAAAATGCGTGATCAGTTCATCCACGTCACGAAGAGCGTCGATGGGATGAAGTCTACGCTCAGGGAACTGAATACGTACATGATCGACATGAGCGCCACCATTATGGACATGGACAACCACATGACACAAATGCAGGGAAATATCAAGGAAATTCAGGCGAACATGGCCCACGATATGGACGTCATGCGTATCAATCTCGATCAATTGACTGGCAATGTCCGGATTATTTCTGGGAACGTAAATGGGATGAATCTTCAACTGAACCAGATGACCTACGACATTGGTCGGGGCGCATCCTCGTTCAGCTCTCCCTTTAACTATATGCAGAATATGATGTCTCCGCGATGACCGAAAGCACAATCAGCCGTTCTGGACGCAAACCAAGGTGTATCCGTGCACTGTCCTATCGACTACCTTATCGGTGGAGGCGCGTTGCGTATGCGATCTGTCAGGTAGCCTTTGTGGTGTGTGTGTTTTCGATCGCAGCCTGCTCCGAGCACGGTTTTCCGACTGTCCCGAAAATCACTGACTATAAACCCCCCGTGGACAAAACGACCACCTGCGCGGATGGCGCGGTGACGATTGCCGTGCCAGACAACAAACCACCGTATTTTAATGGTTCCAGCAAAGACGGCATTGAGCGAGATATCATTAATGATGCCTTCGGATTGACAGGAAAGTGCGTTAATTTCATGGAAGTTGCACATCGCCAAAGCAAATACGACTCAGAGCGTTTTGGAGTTGAATGTGTTTCCACGGTATCCTCGGAGTTATCGCTAAAATCGAAGAGTTATTTTTCTGTTCCGGTCGTAACATACCATTATACGCCATTTACCCTCAAGAAAGATCATATTGTCATAAAGAGTTACGAGGATCTCGCAGGCAAGACTGTGGAAGCCTTTAGTTTGGCGAGAGATTATCTCGGTGCTGATTTTAGGCGCGTTATCGGAAAGGCACAAAATTATTTAGAACATGAAAATCGATCGAGTCAAGTAGCTTTGCTCTTACGGGGTAATGTTCAAGTGCTGGTGATCGATCGTACCATGTTCCATTTTATTCGTGATGCCCTGGTGCGTGATCGACCGGATGACTACAACGAAACAGTGCTCGAAGTCCCCGTAGAGATAAACGTCGATTTCAAAATAGCTTGTCATCACCAAGCACTGGTAGATGATTTTAATAAGGGAATTGCTGCATTACATGCCAATGGTCGCTATGGTCAGATATTTGATCAGTATCTACAGGACGTCAAGAAAGCAAATTAACCTTGTTCCGAGAAGTCCAGTGCTCGATGTGTTCGATATGTTCATGGTAATCGTATACCCATGGAGTGACCGATGATTGCTGTATTGAAACGTTTCTTTCCTGATGCATCGAAGCTATCGAAGGTCAGGCTTTTTTATGTCATTCTTGCAGCGGCCTTTCTCGTTGCCATTGTCGTGGCGATTGGTTTCTATGTTTTTACGGTCAAAGAAAGTAAGTTGCCGCCTTTGCACATTGCTTTGGTTGCGCCCTTGAGCGGTGATCACGCTGATCTTGGCACAGCCATGTTGGATGGAATGACCCTGAAGGCGGTTGATATCAACCGTGCGGGGGGCATTGGGGGTCGTGAACTCAGCATTCTTACCTTTGATGATGCCAACGATCCGGAACAAGCCAAAAAAGCGGCGGCAGCAGCGGTAGCCTCGGGGGCGGTTGCCGTCATCGGTCACACCCACTTGGCCACGCTCACGCCCGCAGAGCCTCTCTATGCGGCAGGCAAAATGGGGGTCATTACCTTAGCCTCTGATCAATCGCAACGGACACCACTGCCTGAAGCAACCGCAAGTCGTCTGCTGGTTGCGGAAGATTACGAAGCTCGCTTCCTTGCCAACTACCTACGCAATGTGGTTGGCGAAAAAACGGTGCACATCCTGTACGAGGATTCCCCACGCGGCGAAGCCCTCGCCAATGCCTTTGATGAAACCATGCAACGCTTCGGCACAAAGGTGGTCTACCGCTGGCCTGTGACGCCAGACAGCCCAAACCTAGCCACGCAAGTGACTGTAGCCGCACAACAACTCAACGAGGGAAAGCTGCCAGGCACGATCTTGATCCTCGCGGATGCCACCACGAGTGCGCGTACACTCATTCGGCTGCGGTTGACGGGTCTGCACAATCCCATTGCTTGCACACGCAGTTGTGCCACGGATCTGTTCATCAACACGTTGCGCAAAGAGTGGAACGGGCCAAGCTCTCTGGAGGCTGCGCTCAATGGTACTTTGCTCGCAAGCCCCATGTTGTTCGATGTCGCAGGGGAGGGTGCCCAAAATTTCAGGACGGACTTCATCGGTCGTTTCCGGCATTCTCCTGATTGGGTTGCTGCCTACGCGAATGATGCTGTGCAGAGCGTAGTGAGTGCGCTGCAAATCGGCATCGGTGCAGGAGATGCAACGGATGAATCGCTGCAAGCACATCTTTTTCAGCAATTATCAGGAACCTCGCCTGCTGCTGCCAAACCAGCACAGGGCATCAATGGCCCTGTTCTTCTGAACCCGAAAGACAGAGAACTCAGTCCACCTCTTATTGGGGTATTTAATGGGGTTGATTTGATTTCTACAACCACGCAGTTGATCCCAATTCGTGAAGAAGGCTTAAGCAATTTATTACAACAATTTATGGAAGGCCGTGCCATTTATGTCAACGATCGGTTCATGTACCGTACCAATGTTGTGTACACGGGCATTCAACCCATCAGTGTTTCATCGTTCGACGATAGAGGCAAGGTGGTTGAGGGTGACTTCTTGATCTGGTTCCGCTGGCGTGGTGATTTTGAACCTCAGGATATTGTGTTTTCCAACGCTGTCAAACCCATCCGTCTAGACAAACCAGACCACGAAGACAAGACACAAGACATTACCTATCGAGCTTATCGCGTGCATGGTAAGTTTTACATGAACTTTACTAGCGCACCGCGTGCTTTCGATACGTTGATCATGGGGGTTAGTTTTCACCATCGTTTATTGAGTCGTCACAATGTCATGTATGTGACGGACATCCTCGGTATGGGGATGACGCGTGACACTACCCTCCATACGCTGCTACAAGCCTCTAATGCGGCTGCCGCTGCAACAAAAAGCAAAGGAGAAGGCATTTCTGCTTTGTTGCTCAAACCTTTGTTTGCCATTAGTCAATTCTTGCATTCCGGCACTGACAGAGCCGATCCAATGGTCAATATCCTGACGCGCACCAACGTACTGAACGGCGTCAGTGGGTGGGTGATCGATAGGGCATGGATTTCTCAGGACATTGTGCCACGTAGCTCGGAGGGCGATCCGAATTATGTTGGCTTTGGGCGGCCTGCGCCTGACTTTTCGCACATCGAGCTTGGCATTCTCCTCAAGCCTGATCTGATTCGGGCGCGTGACATTATTCCCAGTAAAGATTTCTGGTATGTTGCCATTTTTTCAGGGATCGGTGCGCTTCTCGCGTTCTTTCTGGACAGAAAATATGGAAGGTCATTTTGGAGAGTGCAGACCTTTTTCTTACGTCTCGTCTGCTGGCCCTTGTTTCTTGGATCGTTCGGCAATCTGGTGCTCGACAAGACTGTGCAATATGCCAGTGCTGGTATCGCTGATATTGTCTGGACGACTTATAATGTTGCTACGTGGTTACTGCCTGCCTTGCTGATTGTGATCGCAATGGATCGCTTCCTCTGGATACCTTTAGAGGAAAGAACAAAGCGCAAAGTGCCTGGCATTATGCGCTTATTGGCAGCGAGTGTTGTATTTGTCGCTGCAATCTTTGGGGTGGTGTCCTATGTATTCGAGGGATCGGTCACTGGCCTGCTGGCCACGACCGGACTCAGTGCGATGATCATTGGTATTGCCGTTAAAGACAATATCGCAAATGTTTTGTCAGGCATCATTCTGAACGTTGAGAAGCCCTTTGCGATTGGTGACAAGGTGCGGCTGAGCATCGCAAGAGGGGCCCCCCTCACGGGCAAGGTGGTGGATATTACCTGGCGTGCTACACAAATTGAGCACGAACAGGGCCATATCGTGACGATTCCCAATGGCAAGCTTTCCGAATCGGAGGTTCACAACCTGTCCACGACCCGATCCGGTTTTCTCTGTGATCTCAAGGTATCGGTTGATCCAGCCCTGGATCAGGACAAAGTGGTGAAGTTCATCAAAGGAGCCATTGCCGACAATCCGCACGTGATGCTCAGAGGGGATACCCCGCCCGCTGCCGTTACGCTGCTTGGCCTACAAATGGTAGGAGAGGCCCAGATGGCCGTCTATCGTGTGCGTACCTACGTCAAGGGCAGTCCGGATGGTAAACCGGTATGCACGAAGGTAGGGGCTGTGTTCTGGGACAAATTGATTAAAAGCTTTCAAAAAGAAGGATTTGGCTGGGGTCAGGTCAAACCCATCCTCCCAGAGAGTCGTTGTGCTGAGGAAACGGCCTGACAACATGCCGCAAAAACGGAGATGCCAACACCATGCTGTACGCCATTCTGTCCGAAGACGCTCCCGACACCTTAGAGGTGCGGCGTAGCGCAAGACCTGCCCATCTGGCACGCATTCGCTTGTTGCGTGACCAGGGACGATTGGTGCTCGCAGGTCCTCATCCAGCCATTGATGCCGAGGATCCGGGGGCTGCGGGTTTTACGGGTAGCCTGGTGGTGGCTGAATTTTCTTCGCTAGAGGCCGCCAAAACCTGGGCAGCCGCTGATCCCTATACAGGAGTGGGTGTTTATGCAAGGGTCGTGGTCAAACCGTTTTATAAAGTGTTGCCGTAAACCATTAACCATAGGAACCTAGGAAACAGTATGTATACCAAAAAGAGAACTTCTGCGCTGTTGGGCGCCGCACTCCTGATGGGACTTTCTTTCACTGTGGGTGCAGATACGGCCGCAAAGACCGATCCAGTTCTCGCGGTTGTGAATGGTGTACCCGTGACCCAGTCTATGTATGATGGCTATTTGCGCCTACGTCCCGCCAATTCTCCCAAAGATCGTACTCTGGTGCTGGATGAGTTGATCACGCTTGAAGTCCTGCGTCAAGACGCAGTGCAACGTGGTATTGATAAACAACCAGAGGTCATTGTCGAAATGGCCAACCACCTTGCGGTTGCGGGTCTAAAAACCGTTGCTGCTGGTATCGTATTGAACGATGAAGAGCTACACAATGTTTACAACAGCCATCTTAAAGAGATGATCAATCGTGAGTATAAAGCACGCCATATTCTCATTCCCACCGAGGAAGAGGCAAAGGCCATCATCACAGAGTTGAACAACGGTGGTGACTTTGTGAAACTTGCAAAGGAAAAATCTCAAGACCATTCCAGCGATGGTGGGGATCTGGGTTGGTTTAGCACAGGCCAGATGGTGAAATCAGTGGCGGATGCCGTCGTCCTCTTGGAAAATGGGAAATATACAACTCAGCCTGTTCACAGCGAATCGGGTTGGCATGTGATTCTTCATGAGGATACGCGAGAAAATCCGCCGCCCTCTTTTGAGGATATGAAAGAGAAAATCAAAATGGATTTGCGACGTGCAAAATTGCAGGAACACATCCAACATCTGCGAGCGCAGGCAGTCGTAAAAATGCAGACGCAAGAACACGTTGAGGTCAATGGAACCGAACCAACCCATGCTCAATAAGCCAATCAGCTCTGGATCATGGAACATAGCTGTATCCGCTGAAAGTGCAGAAAGAACATAACAAGTCTACTCCAACCACCTCTCTCCGAAGCAAGCCGGAGAACTGCTTACTCAGGAAACAGTATGGCGAATTTTAGTACCAACGAAATCAAATCGGGTTTCAAAGTGATGGTGGATGGCGACCCGTGTACGGTGCTCGAAAACGAGTACGTGAAACCCGGCAAGGGGCAGGCGTTCAACCGCATCAAGATCCGCAACCTCAAGACCCAGCGCGTGATCGAACGCACCTACAAGTCTGGCGACGTTCTAGACGGTGCCGATGTGGTAGACATGCAATTGCAATACCTTTATAACGATGGAACGCTGTGGTATTTCATGGATCAGGAAAGCTTTGAACAATCGGCAGCAGACGAAGCTGCACTCGGGGACTCTAGGCTCTGGATCAAAGAGCAAGATACCTGCAACGTCACCCTGTACAACGGAATTCCGCTCGCGGTAGCTCCGCCGAATCAGGTGGTCTTGCGGGTGGCGGACACCGATCCAGGTCTGCGGGGAGATACCTCAACGGGTGGCACAAAACCAGCAACCCTAGAGACGGGAGCGGTTGTGCGTGTGCCCCTGTTTGTCAACATTGGGGAACTCATCAAGGTCGACACTCGTACCGTGGAATATATTTCGCGTGTGAAAGAGTAGCGAGGGGGAGAGGTGGATTGGCACCCCAGCAGTCCGCTTGTGGTGATGCAGAAACGGGCTGAAATGCTTGCACAGATCCGTGCCTTTTTCGCCTCTTGTGGTGTCCTAGAGGTTGATACCCCTGTTTTGTCCGTTGCGGGCGCGACCGACCCGCACATTGCGAGTTTCGTGACCGAGTATCGGCCAGAGGGGGGCGAGGGTCGGCAGTGCTTTTATCTGCACACCTCACCTGAATTTCCGATGAAGCGTCTACTCGCAGCGGGGGTGGGGTCGATCTACCAGGTGTGCAAGGTGTTTCGCAATGGCGAACAAGGACGTTGGCACAACCCTGAGTTTACGTTGCTCGAATGGTATCGAGTGGGTTTTGACCACCACGCATTGATGGATGAAATGGATGCCTTGCTCGCGGAGGTTGCGGGATGTGGACCGGCGCTGCGTGTCACGTACCGTGACGTTTTTTTGCAAAACACAGGACTGGATCCCCTCGAAGCGGACATCCCTGAAGTACGAGAGAAGGCACTTGCCTTAGGGGTCGTCGCCTCCCTCGATTCCTTAGAGGGCATAGACCGCAATGGTTGGCTGGATCTGATCCTTACCCACCGGATTGTCGACACGTTGGGACAGAACGGGCGTCCCACCTTTGTGTACGATTATCCTGCCTCCCAAGCGGCGATGGCTCAAGTGCGACCCGGGCCACCGGCGGTCGCCGAACGCTTCGAGGTCTACCTCGGAGGGGTTGAACTTGCCAATGGATTCCATGAATTGCGAGACCCCAAAGAACAACGCAAGCGCCTAGAGGCCGATCGTGAAGAGCGCCATCGCATGGGTCTGCCCCTGATTCCCCTCGATGAACGGCTGCTGGACGCACTCTCTCATGGACTTCCCCCCTGTGCAGGGGTCGCCTTGGGGATCGATCGCTTGCTTATGGCGGTCACGGGCGCGACCAGCATCGATGCAGTCCTAGCGTTTCCCGTGGGACGGGCATGAGATGTTAATGGGAGCTTCTGCGAAAAGGCATAGGGGGATGGGTTGGTTCTCTTTTCTTTTGCACTGTGGCTGAACGCGCGTCGCTGACGGACTCCACCCTAAAGAATGCCATTCTCTCTTGCAACTGTTCTGCCTGACCGCTCATTTCCTCTGCCGTCGCCGCCAGTTCTTCCGAAGCACTGGAACCCTGTTGGGTTAATTGATTCAACTGATTCATCGCCCTATTGATCTGTGCAGCACCCGATGATTGCTCTTTTGAGCCAGCGGCAATTTCCTGTACCAGATCGGCTGTCTTTTTGATGTGGGGTACGAGGGTGTTTAATAATGCACCTGCTTTCTCAGCCAATTCTACGCTGTTTGTTGCAATTTCTCCAATCTCTTGTGCGGCAACCTGGCTGCGTTCGGCCAGTTTACGTACCTCCGACGCAACTACCGCAAACCCTTTGCCTTGTTCACCCGCACGTGCAGCCTCAATGGCTGCGTTGAGGGCCAACAAATTGGTCTGGTACGCAATGTCATCGATGATTCCGATCTTTTGTGCAATCACTTTCATGGCCGTCACGGTCTCTTTGACAGCTTCTCCGCCCATGCTGGCTTCTTGTGCTGCATGGGTAGCCATTTGATCGGTCGTTTTCGCATTGCTGGTGTTGTGGGCAATCGAGGCAGACATTTGTTCTACGGCTGCGCTGGTTTCTTCGACACTGGCGGCCTGTGTGCTCGATGCCTGTGACATCGATTGTGCCGCTGTATTCACTTCCACCGAAGCACTCGCTAATACCTCTGCTGTACTACGCACTTCCACAATGACTTGTGTGAGTTTTGCAATGGTGTTGTTGACCGTGTCCTTTAGATCTTTGAGCTGACCTTGATAATCACCGTGCACACGCTGTGTGAGATCCCCTTTCTCCAGTTCCGTGAGAACCAGAATGCTCTCGTTCAGAGGTAGGACGATGTTATCCAAGGTTCTATTAAAACCCGTGACCAGTTGCTTCCAGCCACCCTGGAATTGATCAGTGTTGGCACGCTGGTTGAGCTTTCCTTCTGCAGCGGCTTGGATGATGGTATTGGTTTCCGCCATGACCGCATTCAGATTGCCGCGCACCAGTTCGATGATGTCGTTGATAAAAACCTTCTTGCCCGGAAACCGCTCTATCGGCGCAGAAAAATGGCCCTCCCCAAAGGCTTTGACGCAAGCCATGGCTTTTTTCTTCACGTCAATATGACCCAATACCATACCATTCACCCCTTCGGCCATGGTCTTAAAGCTTCCCTGAAAGTAGGTCGAGTCGATTTTTACATCAATGTCACCCTTCTCGTGTTCCGAGGACATGTAATTCATGTCGGATATCAAGGTATGGATGGAAAGGCTAGCGTCATTGAGGCTCTTTCGGATTCCGTCGAACTCCCCTTGCCAGGTTTCTTGCACAGGATCGAGGATCTCACCGCGACCCAATTGCTCTACGATGACCAACGCTTTACGCAGAGGTTGGGTTACGCTCATCCCAATCCAGAACCCCATGCCTACAGCCAACACGAACGCTACCCCTCCCACGCTGAACAACAACAGAATGCCCCTATCTTGGATCGCCGTTGCATCCTCTCCGGCTTGATTCATTGCTTTCTGTTGATGGGCAATGAGCGCATCCCCATCTTCCTCGTAGGGCTTCTGAAGCTGTGTCACTTCTCCGTACAATTGTTTAGCAGCGTCCTCAAGCTGGCCATTCTGAACCATTCCCAGAAACCGATCCTGTGCAGCAAGGTACGCATTGCGGTCATTGCGCATCTTTGTAATGACTTTCTTGCCTTCTGCGCTTTTGACAATACTTTCTATTGTATCCAGCGTCTGATTTGTGCTTTGACGAGTTTCTAGAATAGAGTCGATTGCTTGTTTTACTCTTTCTGGATTCTCTAGGATCAGTGTGTCACGTGAGAATCGGCTTGTGTCATCGATTTGATTGCCAATCTTATTGGCGAGCACTGTGCCAGGAACAATCTCTTTTACCACCAGATCGACTTTGTCTTGCACGATATCAAGGCCATGGGCACCCACCCAAACCACCCAGATCAACATCGCAAGCACAAGACCAAAGCCAACCCAAAGCCGCGTACCGATCTTCATGTTCATCGTGCATTTCTCTGTGGTATTTTGAACAAGATACGGTTAGTCTATCAGTATCCTATACTTATTTATCCAAATCCTGATGAAACTGTTCAAACGTCGCAGTGTTTTTCTCGAATTCGTGCCCATACTCGTGGCTGCCGCCCTGTGCGTGCTCGTGGTGGTTTTTGTGTTGCTGCCGAACGAGACCACCCTTGTTGTGAACCTCCACGGGCAGAATCCATGTCCCAACGGTGGTTTATTGGGGGATGCTGGCTTTGTCAGGGCGGAGACTACAACAGAAGCCATCGCCTCGATGCGTTCTGACGAAACGCTTGGGCGGGTGGTGGAGGATCAACAGCTGACCCTCGGTGCAGTACCGCATTCTTTTCCGGTGCTAGGGGCCATGATCGCCGCCGCCGCACAACCCGATCCAGACACCAGTATCCCATTTGGCATCCCTGCTCTTGGTCGCTACGCATGGGGGGGAGAGCGCATTCAAGTGGATACCTTCGAGGTGCCTCCCGCGTCCCTGGGAGAGAAGTGGATCCTGGTGGCGGGCGCCGTGGGCACCTACCATCTTTTCGCACCCCACACGGCTACCGAGCAATCCGTGCTGGATGGCAGGGTGGGCGTATTGGCGCGAAATGCGCTCGCGGGTGGGACAGTGACACTACTGCTTTCCGCACTGACCGCCCGTCCTGGCACGGAATTTTTTCTAACCCGTGCGAGTCGCGAAAAAGTCATCGAGCATCTTCAGAACAGACTCTGGATCGTTGAACAACCAAGCAGTTCTGGACGCATTACCCTGACCTTGCGGGACGAGGAGAAACGCGGTTTGGCGGTTCTTCATGGTGTCGCCCAAGAATACGATCGCCAAGTGCGCGAACGCAGTACCGCACTGCTCGCAACACTGACCAAGCAAGTGGCAGCCTTTAAAGAACGTCTAGAGAACTCCACCAACGCGCTGAATCACTTCCTACTGGAACATGGTCTGGTGGATGCGCACGATCTGCAAAAACAACGATCTGCATTGACTGATCAAATTCGCTTGCTTGATCAGAAGCATGAAGAAGCCGTGCGTCGCCTTGGCAGCACACACCCCGCAGTTGCCGCCCTAGAGAAACAACGCGCACACCTCGTCCAAGCACAAGAGGCGATACCCGACCTCTGGAGGGAACTGACCCTTCGTTCCCAAGCGGTTGCGATGGATATGCAACGGTACCTGGAGAAGCGCAATCGAATGGACTCAATCTGTCTTGGTGCAGCATCCTCAGGCGACTAAGCGGTATATAATGGCTCTTTGTTTCTTCCACCGAGAGAATCACCACCATGAGTCCAGAGCGCATTGCCGATCTTGATGAAATGCCAGCCGTGCCACGCATGTTACATCAATTGGGTATCTTGATCTTAGATGGCAGTGGGTCTATGAAAGACATGACCCCTGACAAGATATCGAAGGCCGAAGCCGTTGATTTGGCTGTGCGTGAACTCTTGGGTAGGCTCAGGGCCAGCCGTGTGGCACCGAACTTTTCCATTGCGGTTGTGACCTTTGATGACAAAGCGATCATCCATACCCCAGCGGCCCCCGTCGCCCACATCGATGACTACGCAGAATACAATCCACAAAAAGCGCATGGTGGGGGCACAGACATTGGGGTAGGATTGCGCAGGGCAGGGGATATCGCACAACGATTTCTGGCCGATGCTAACATGGAATCGGTACCGCGCAGTGTGGTGTTGGTCGTGATGTCCGATGGTCTGAGCAGCGGTACGCCGCTCCAAGATGCCAATACGCTCAAACAGGATCCGAGAATTACGATCTGCTCCACGCTGTTTGCAGCCTCCGGCCACAACTCACAGGAAACCGCCGCTGCAGAACAATTGCTGCGTGACTTGGCGAGCTCGCCTGCGCATTACCGAACCACGTATCGTTCCGATGATCTACGGAAATTTTTCATTGCGTCGGTGTCTTCGGGCAAAAACGTGAAAATCTCCTAATGCACCTCGTGCCCAGTCTTGTGCGTCGATCCCTACGCAAGCTGATGGGTGTGGATCGTCCTCTCAAAACGGTGAGCGCAGTTGCCTCCGCTACGTATCGTCAACGTCCCACAGACAATGAGGACGCGGTTGGGACTGCGGAGTGCCCTGCCCATGGATTGCGTGCGGTGGTGATTGCAGATGGACTGGGGTCGCAGGAACACGCCGGACTGGGTGCACAGTGGAGTGTAGAAACGGTAACGCACCTGATCGAATCGGCGACGAGGTGGTCAGCGCCGGACATGCGGCATCTGTTTGTGCAGGCCCGGCAGCGCCTCCGTGAACGCGCGGAGGTGTATTGTGCCCAAGAGAACCTCGTGTGCGATTGGGAACAGAGCTTCGGCACCACACTCATCGTAGCTGTGGAGGACGAGCATTCTTTGTGGCTCGGCTATGTGGGAAACGGTGCCATCTGGCATGTGCGTGGAGGGTTCAACGAATTTTCTGAGAACCAATACCTTCCGTGGAATGCCTTGAATTATCTCAACCCCCACACCCTGCAGAACGAACACGGTAAAGAGGCACTCTATCGTTTGATCTCCACGGCAGAGGACGACGACGCAGAGCCAACGATTCTACAGATACAAAAAGATACTGTTCATGGGGATCTCCTCATGATCTGCACGGATGGTATCCATTCAAACGATCAAGTCAACGTGGGACGCACCAAGGACAGTACGATTTGGCTGAAAATGGAACAGCCCCTCTTGCGTTTCTTTGAGGCGCTGAAAGAGCTTTTCTCAAGAAACGATCCAGAAACAGTGACCGATCAACGATTGCGAGCGGCGCTTGAACGGTATCTCGAACGACTGTGTGCCGATGGTCTGTTGGACGATGATTCTTCGCTTGGGGTGATTATCACCTCCACCGCACTGCACTACCAGGCGCACCGCACAAAACGCTAGAGCACAGGATGTCCGATGTTCCACCTGACGCTGTCGAATCGCGTTGAGTTCTTGTTGGATCGCTTGCTGGAACAGTTGGCAATCGATGCTGGGCAGATCGATGTGTTTGCACCACACTCGGTCATTGTACCCAGTGCTGCCTTGCGACGTCGCGTTACGCTTGCGTGCGCTGATCACGTGGGGATTTGTGCCAATGTAGCGTTTTCTTTCTTGGCCGAATGGTTGTGGACGTGCATCGCACAGGTGGTGCCTGTTCAAGCGCGTTCGCCCTTTTCGCCCAACCTGCTGGCCTGGCGGGTCTACGCGCAGTTCGGGGATCGTGCGTTGACCGCCGATCATCCTCGGTTGGCGCGTTACTTACAGCAGGCCGATCCGCTCATGCGTTTGGATCTTGCGAAGCGTGTGACGCAGGTATTCGAGCATTATATTACGTACCGACCCGACTGGTTGTCGGCGTGGTCTGACGGGCAGCGCATACCCGCAGAACTCGCACCAGACAAACGTGAGGATGAAGCCTGGCAAGCTGCTCTGTGGCGGCAGATCACAGGCGAACTCGGCATCCATCGGCAACATCCCTCGGTGGCCTTTTTCGAGAAGGTGGCCGCGTTGGGTGCAAACGCCACTTCGCAATACGGCCTACCCAGCGTGGCCCATTTGTTCTGTCTGCCAACAATACCGCCCCTTTATTTAGACATTCTCCGACACCTCTCCCAGTGGGTAGATATTCGGGTCTATGCCCTCAATCCCTGCCAAGAATATTGGTTTGAGATCGTCGATCCTAAGCGGCTCCATTATTTGGCGAACCGCCACGACACCGGAGATCATTTCTACGAAGTCGGCAATACCTTGCTGGCTTCGTGGGGCCAACCCACCAAAGCCTATCTGGATCTATTGTTTTCAGACGAGGGCATTATCGTAGAAGACGGCAGTGCGTTTCTTCCGAACGAGCGTGGCACCCTGCTTGCCCATGTACAGAATGCCATCCTGAACATGGTGGAGCTAGCCCCAAGCAGTGTGCAGCCTTCGGAGGGAGATCGAAGCCTAGAAGTCCATGTCTGTCACTCTATGACACGGGAACTGGAAGTCCTACACGACCGGTTGTTGGATCTTTTGGCGAGTGACGATCCGCCGCGCCCCCAAGACATTTTGGTGGTGACGCCCAACCTGATCAAAGCGGCACCCGTCATCGACATGGTGTTTGGTACTGCGCCCACCATGCGACGCATTCCCTACACCATCACAGGCCAGCCGCAGACGCAGGTGAATCCGGTGGCGCATTTGATGGACACGTTGCTGACTGTGTGTGGTGGCCGTTTTGTGGCGAGTGCTGTCTTTGCACTGTTACAGCAAGACCCCGTGGCCGAACGCTATGGGTTGGACGGTGCGGCGCTCGATCAGATCCACCGTTGGATCCAACAGTCAGGGATCTGTTGGGGATGGGATGCAGAACAGCGCGTTGCTTTGGGATTGCCCAAAAGTGAGCGTCATAGTTTTTCGGACGGCATGGATCGGTTGTTTTTGTCCTACGCACTCGGTGATCGCGCAACAGATACGATCCTCCACGGTTGTCTGCCTGCGGGCAATCCCGAAGGCTTGGATGCCATATCACTCGGTCGCTTCTGGCGCTTTTTGGATCAATTGAACCGCGTGCGTTGTGCGTGGTCTCGTCCGTTGCGGCCGGAAGAGTGGCAGCGTTCGCTGAACGACGCATTGGATCACTTTGTGCCCGATTCTTTGGCGTGGATGGAGGATTTGCGGGCGGTGCGTGATGCGATTGCTCGGCTGTGTCGGGACATGGTCGAAGGTGGTACGGGATCTGCGTTGCCTTTGGAACTGATTCGTCAGGCGCTCGTGGATGAGTGGAGCGACCCGATACGAGGCGGTATACCGACAGGAACGGTGACTTTTTCTTCGATTGCGAGTCTACGCAGTCTCTCTTATCGGGTCATTTGCGTGATCGGTATGGACGATGCCACCTTTCCAGGGACGCAATATCCGGCCGAATTTGACCTAATGGCCTGTGCGCCACGAAGGGGCGATCGACAGCGCCGAACGGACGAGCGCAACCTCTTTCTTGATCTTCTGTTGTCGGCACGCGATGCTTTTCATATCAGCTACCGAGGACGCAGCATTCGAGACAACCGCTCTATGCCGCCTTCGGTGCTGGTGGCAGAATTGCTGGATTATTTGGCGGCCGCGACTGCTTTTCCGCAGGAGGGCGAGCGTCTGGACGGGGCCATGGTACGTGCACGCCGACGCTTGATCGTAGCGCATCCGCTTCAGGCTTTTTCCTCGGTGTATTTCACGGGCGCAGACGATGCTCGGTTGCACAGTTACCATGCAGAATATTGCGATGCCCTGCGCCAACGGTTAGAAGCATCGCAGCAAAAGCGATCCATCACGCCCCCTCTGAGAGACAAAAACGAGGAAGAAGAAACGGCAACGGAAAGGGAGGTGGGGGATACCGCACAGATTCCGTTCTTTACAGATCCCTTGCCACCGCCTCCAGAAGAAGCACGAAGCGTAAGCCTGGAACAATTGGAGCGGTTCTTTCGTAATCCTTGCAGGGTTGTGCTTCGACAACGGTTGAACATCACCTTGGCGGCATCCGAAGAATTGCTTCAGGACGATGAGCCGTTTTTGGGAGAATACCCAAACCGCCAAGCCATGGCACAACGATTGTTGCCCACGTTGTTGGCGCGTTGTGACAACATGCCTGATTTGTTTGCTCTAGCAGCGGCTGGCAATGAGTTTCCGACGGGTGCTTTTGGTCAGCGGCTGCTAGAAGAAGAATTGGTCGAGATCCAGTCATTTGCCGATCGACTTGCGAGCGAGTTGTCTTCCCCCATATTGGCTCCCCTTCGTCAGGTGCTGCCATTTGATATAGAAGGCGAGTCTTGGCAACTGGTCGGCGATCTGGTCGATGTACGTGCCAGTGGTCTAGTCCGTTATCGTTATGACGACACGCGACCCATGGATTATTTGGCGGGTTGGTTTGCCCATTTGTTTTTGTGTGCCGTTCAATCACCGAGTACGGCAACCACCCAATGGCATTCTCGTGATGGTTGTTTTTCTTTCAAGACTTGTGAAAATGCCCGCGAAGAACTGGGTAACTTGCTGGCTGTGTATCGCAGTGGTTTGCTGAAACCAGTGCATTTTTTTCCGAAGAGTGCGTGGGCGTATTGTACCAGCAGTGGCACTCTTAGAAAGGCGCAGGAGAAATGGATCAACGATCGTGACTATAACCGTAGCGAAAGCGCCAACCTTAGTTACCAGTTGGCCTTGCGTGGTGTGGCAGACCCCTTGGACGAAGAGTTCTGTTCAATATCCAGAATGGTATTCGATCCGCTTCTGCGACATCTTCAGGATTCACGCCTTTGATTTTAGACATGCCCCTTCCCTGAAAGGGCTACCGTATGCACGCATCTTTATAACCCATTGATTATGCCAGAGAAAAATCGCAAGGTTATTCGTTCGGGCACATCAGAATTGTCTTTATTGTTCAATCTGATAGAGCACGCTCGAAAAAGATGTGTGCATACGGGAGGGAAAAGGGCGGGGGTGGGGAGGGGTAGGGGACTGCTTGTGACTTGTCTTGCAGAATGAGAATCAAATCAAAGTCAACATCTTATTTTTTTAATACTCAGTCAAAAGCTGTTTTTGTATTTCGCATCAGCCCTTCTAGAACTCAATCTCCGATTCATCGGAGAGTTGCACGCTCAGGAAAGCCATCATGTCTACTGAATCCATTGCGCTTGCCTATACGGGTGCTTCTGGCATTCCCTATGGTCTGCGTCTCTTGGAGTGTTTGCTCCACGCAGGACGATCCGTTCACCTATTGATCTCTCCAGCGGCAAGGACGGTGTTCTCCATGGAGACGACGATCGAACTGCCTGAGTTGCCACGCGAAACAGCACGCTTTCTGACAGAACACTTTCACGCAGCATCCGACCAACTGCGTGTCTTTCATCCCCAAGATTGGGCATCACCGCTGGCTTCTGGTTCCAATCCACCGTCGGCCATGGTTATTTGTCCATGCAGCATGGGGACTTTGGCGGCCATTGCCATGGGCGGATCGGATAACCTCATCGAGCGTGCTGCGGATGTTTGTATCAAAGAGAATCGCCGCCTGATTCTTGTGCCACGGGAGACACCTTTCTCGGTCATTCACCTCGAAAACATGGTGCGTCTTGCACGCCTCGGCGTTGTAATTCTTCCACCCAATCCAGGCTTTTATCACCGACCAACTTCCGTGTCCGAGGTCGTTGATTTTGTGGTGGCGCGTATTTTGGATCACCTGGGCGTCACGCACCAACTGTTGCCTCGCTGGGGTATGGAATGATGTTTTTATTTATTCTTTCTCTATACGCAACAGGTCAGTCAGCTTCTCGCGGAAATAAATAAAACTGTGGGATTTATTATTATTCACGTCCATATGCGGGGTAATGTTCTCAGACCATTTGTGCTTTTCGGAACCAATGGCCTGCCAGCCATTGCCTGACAGTACGTTCGACCCACCAGGAAAGACAGCATCTGCAAGAACTTGCCATGTGCCACAGATGGAATCATTTTTATAACTTTCCAGAACCTTATCCTTTGCCTTTGGGTACGCTGATTTGATTGCGGGAATATCTCCAAGAAACCAAGCTTCCCATTCTTCCACTGCGATACAGAACCGAGTCTCTGGTTTAGGGTTACAAGCATTCAGAACGGCATACAATTCTTCTCGGAAGGCTTTCAGACACCTTTTGTCCAGATCACACACCACAATAACCGCACTCTGATATTCCTTCAGGCTCTTGCCAAAGCCTCGTAGCAACCTTGGGAGCTGATCAAGCAAAATCCTTTTGTTAGCATCCGTCTTTGGTTTGAGATTTTTAGGAGTATGGCCAATACCTTTATACGGAATGATCCTATAGGTATGCTCAGAACCTACGATCTTTGGTACTAGAATATCGAGTGCTTGCTTGCCAGACTGATCTTCCACGATGATCTCAAAGTGCATGGGATTACCTCGCGTCCAGATAATCACTGTACCAAAGGCCACCCAATGGAAGACCTTCCTCGACCAATCCCTGTACGATTGGGTCATCACTGGCACGCCGAATGGTTGCAAAACCGTCCGCGTTCTTTTCCAGAATCCAGACCTCCTCCGGCGAGAGTGCGTTCACAAGGTACGGTTGATGTGTCGTGATAAATATCTGCGATCCACCCTTGCGTCCGGTTGCGTGCTCCCTGAATTCATGGGCCAACGATTCGAGCAATTTGTGGTACAAACCATTCTCCGGTTCTTCAATGCACAGGAATGGCGGTGGGTTTGGATCTTCCATCAACAACAGATAAGCAAATAGTTTGAGCGTCCCGTCAGACATTTGTTGTACATAAAAGGGATCTTGAAAACCTTTATCATTGAACTTCAGTAATAAGCGGTTATTTTGCATTCTCTCTGTGCTGATTTTATCAATTCCTGGAATTTTTCCGGCGATTTTATTTAAGATAGTTCGGAACTTTGGGCCATGTTCGCGCTCCATAAACTGAACAACGTTGCCGAGGTTATCACCCTTGCTGTTGAGGTGTTGCTGAGGCCCAGCAAGCGGCAAATCTCGTGCAGCATCTGGGGTAAAGTAGCTAAGGTGCCATCCCTCAATAAATTTGCGGAAAGCCGAAATCCTTGGATGCTGTTTTAATGCACCCAGTGTTGCAATGCCAAGTCTTCGATTATCTTCCAGATCGACAATCTCTATTTCTTTAGATTCCTCTTTCTCTTTTCTCATGGATTCCATAAAGCTGTCAAAATCAAATTGACCTTGCTCTTCATTAATCTTCTTCCCATCTTGTTCACCCTTCCAGGCAAGACCCTTTCCTTTTTCTAACATCAGGAATGTAAACGGTTGTCCGAAGCTCTGTCCTTTGCGTCTCTGCCTGAGGCGTTCCCGCAAGACAAATGGGCGATCAAATTCATCAATATCGATTGATAATTCATATGTAAGAGGTCGTGCGTTCATATCTTCTCTATAGCTTAGATTATACTCAATTGCGCCTCTTTCTCCTTGCGTCCGTATTCCTTTAATGCCACCACGACCTCGAAGATCACAAGCATCTTCTACACCGAATTTAAGACAGTCCGCAAGAAAACCAAACGCATCAAACAAGGTGCTCTTGCCAGCACCATTTTTTCCTATGACGACTGTTAGGGGTGTAATTGGTATTCTGTAATTCTTTCCCCAGTGACTACTCAGCCTGCCAAGCGTAATATCTTTGAGCGCACCAAAATTACGTATTCTGAAACCTTCTATTTGAGCCATGATTGACCTCCAACGGATAGCATCTTTTACTGAATATTAAAAAGAGAAAAGGGGCTGTCTTTGATTGGATCCTGACTGGATGACAAGTAAAAGACAAGTCAAACCCAGAAAATTACCTCTCCCCAACCCCTCTCCTTTCAGAAGAGGGGCTATGTTTGCAGTCAAATGCTTGTAAGCGTGCAACCAATCCAGAATGGCGTTTGGTAGGATTGTTCACAGCTGCCAGAAATACTTCCCGACTTCCGACAAGAATCACCTGCTCAGTAGCACGAGTTACACCAGTATAGATCAACTCCCGACTAAGCACACGACTCTGTTGTGCAGGCAAGAGGAACAATACAGTCGCAAACTCCGATCCTTGCGACTTATGCACCGTACTCGCATAGGCGCTGTCATGTTCAGGAAGGCGCAACGGTGCAATGGGTCGGAAAATCGTTTCGGTTTCTGAATCGCCTTGCCCAGGAAAATACACCATAAGTTTTCCCGTTTCATCAGGAAGACAAATCCCTACCTCACCGTTGAATACTTGTAGCACATAATCATTACGATGCACCATCACCGGACGACCAGGATACCAAGGATCGAGTTCTGCGTTCCCGCCCCAACCAACCGCATGTCGCACGAAAGCATCCACGATGCGATTGATCGCCCACACACCCCGCCCTGATTCCCAAACAGCGCACAATACCCGGAACCGATCGAAAGCTCGAAAAACCGCCGCTCGGTTTATCACGGGCTGACGAAGTGCCTGTAGATACTCGTCATAACCAGACAAAATGATTTTATGGATCGCTGTATCTGTATCCTCCGCAAACCAGGTCACACCTGCAGAACCATCCAGATCGGCATCCGGCAGCCATGCACAAATCGCCTCCCCTCGACCTGCGTTGATATCAGCCGCCAATCGACCGATTCCTGATTCTGCAGGAAACCGATGACTCTCACGAAACCACACCACACTGTCCTTGAGCGGTGTAGATTGTATCGGCGTTGGTGGACGAATGGCTTCTATGGGTATTCCCGTTGCTTGTGCAAGATCGGCAATACACGCAGGTGTCAGACTCGGATCCGCCGACAATTCCGCAAAAACCGCACCCGCCTCCACAGCAGCCAATTGATCTTTGTCACCCAACAAAATCAAACGTGCACTTAGCGGTACCGCCTCCAAGAGTCGCGTGGCAAGCGCCAAATCCAACATGGAAGCCTCGTCCACAACCACCACATCGAAGGGGAGAGGATTGTCTGCATGGTGGCGAAAACGCCCAGCATCGGGTGTCACGCCTAACAATCGGTGCAAGGTATACGATTCTCGCGGCAAACGCTTGCGCAATTCAGGCGACAACCAGGCGAGCGGGTGGCGCAACGCTTCCAACATCCGAGACGCTGCTTTGCCCGTGGGGGCTGCAAGAGCAATCTGCACATCGGGATTTTGTTCTAGGAGTCGTGTCAACAAGTGGGCAACGGTCGTGGTCTTTCCGGTACCTGGGCCACCACTGATAATGGTGAGACGTCTCCGCGCAGCCAAAGCACTGGCAAGCTTTTGCCAATCGACCCTCGCCGCGATCGGCGGCTGCACCGCGACCACCGCCGGTAATGGTTCTAAACGACGAATCAGACATACCGCTAACCGTCGTTCGTAATCGAAATAGCGGTGTAGATAAATACGGCCCTCACCGTCAATGACCAAAGGGCGTGGTTCGCAATCGGCATTTCTGGCGTCTGCCACAAGGGGACTTATACGCAAGCGTCGTGTGACTTCTTCTTTGCCCAATGCAGGCCAGAACCGCGCCAGGCTTTCTATGTCGATACAGATGTGTCCTTCTTGGTTGGCCGAACTGACTAACCGTGCAGCTTGTACAAGCAATGACACATGGTCTGCACATTCTCCAGACGCTTCCGCCCAACGCTGGATGTGATGTGCAAAACCATCGGCCAGATCGTTCCTGTAAATCATGATCAAGGTTCTCGTTGCAAATCAGTTGATTTTTACTCTCAGTTTGCCCCTCTCCTGGAAGGAGAGGACATCTTCTTCCTTTGACTTTCTTGTTGATCTTCCTGCTTTGAAATAAATATAAAATGAATATCAAGATAAAGATAAAGATAAAGATAAATACAAATATAGATATAGATATAAGTAACTGCTCGGTGTTGGTCAAAAACAATTCAAAAACAGCATCCACCTCTCCCCAACCCCTCTCCTTTCAGGAGAGGGGCGAGCTGAAAGTCAAAAAACGGTACCGCCCAACAAATCATCCAACGATGCAATAACGTCCCGTGCAGGACGGTGGAAATACACGCCAGGCAGTGGGCTTGAGGCTGTTTGCCAGTCCAAGCGGATACCTCGCACAAACAAATAGAATATACCACCAAAATGTTGATCAAAATCATAGTGTAGTAGGCGACTTGCCAAATATCGGTGTAAGGCAACGCTGTACAAAAGGTACTGTAGGTGATAATCGTGCGCGTCCATCGCTCGCTTCATAGAGGCAAAATCATAATCAGGAGCCGTAAAACCAAGGTGGTTGGATTTCCAATCCAAGAGATAAAACCGACCCTGGTGGCGAAACACCAAATCGATATACCCACGTAGGTAGCCATGGATTCGCGCAAACGTCAACACACGATCCGTTGCATACCCATGCTGGAAGAGCCATGTATTCAGGGTATGTGCATAAATATCCGCCATGGGGAAATGAAAAGCGAGATCAATCAGGCGGTTTGCCTTCGAGAGTTCGCCGAGTACAATGCCCTCCGGTAGACGAGTCCCCATCACATCGATTAAAAGCCGTCCTAGCATACGGGGCAGCAAGAGACTGGCAGGGAGGGGATCGCTCCCTGCTAGTGTGAGCGGGTGATCTGCCAACGCCGATTGGATGGCTAGTTCCCACCCTGCAGGATCCGTGAAATCGACACGCTCGAATACCGCGTGGACACATTCACCCGCCGCAGCGCCTCGCGGAAAAGAAAGAAAATCGTCCACAGAAAATGCATCGGGCGTGCTGCGATCGAGCGTGTACCGCAAACTGCTCCCATCGTGGTCGCTTGCAAACCATTCGGCAGGGGTGCCCTCGGAGGGATGCCCCCCCCGTTGCAGACTACTGAAACTTGCGAACTGCCAACCACGGGGAATAGCTAGCGGCGGCACAGGCGCAACCAATACGTTCGGATCCTGCGTGGGAAGTTCAATGATTCGATCCGCACCTTCTTCGGGCAATGCTTCCATCCGCAAAGCAGGTGCATGGTTGTCCGACAGGGTCTGCCAAGCGGCTGCGATTTCCTCCGGTGTGCGTTCGGTTTCTAACCATTCGTCGTAGGAGAGACCAGCACCCGCCACCAACCAATTCAACAGACTGCGGCTCGATTCTACAAAACTGATGCTTTTCGGATAGCGCCTAAAATAACTACCCACCACCAGGTAACAACGTTGCACAGCACGGGTGAGTGCTACGTAAAAAAGACGCATCAATTCCGCATCCGCTTCCCGTGCGCGGCGACACTGGATGGCCTGATCTGAAAGGGTGGCAGGTCGGAAATCGATCACCCATTCTCCTTGGTCGTCGTGGTAGCCGATGCCCTCCGGTTCTGAAAACCGATGTTGATAGCCATCCCACAAGAACGGGCAAAAAACAAAATCATATTCCAAGCCCTTCGCACGGTGGATCGTCACGATCTGCACCAAGTTGCGATCCGATTCCAAACGCAACTGGGTTACTTCACGGTTGTCGTCGACCTTGGCCTCGTTAAACCAGCGCATCAACGCATGGGGGGCGGGATGTTCACTGGAGGCTTCTTGTAACAGTTCGGCGAGGTGCAGCAAATTGGTCAAACGCCGCTCGCCATCGTCTCGAACCAGCAAGCGCCGGACGATCTGCTCTCCGTCCAACCAACGCCGCAGCAGAAAACCAAACCCACGGCGCGCCCAAAATTGATGATACTGCTCAAAGCGTGTCATGACCGCCATCAGGGTGTCTTCGTCTTCCCGCAGGGCGGCGATCGCAATCGCATCGTACCCCATCATCTCCGTAGACAAGGCGGCAAACAGTAGGCTCGCTTGGCTTGGTTCCAGGATCGCGAGCAGCACCCGTTCGAGATCGCGTGCATCTTGCGTCTTGAAAATGCTCTCTTGGGACAGTTCTACACTGCCCACCCCTCGTTGTATGAGGGCATCCCGCACCAAGCGGCCTTGGCGGTGGCTTTTTACCAGAATGGCGATCTGTCCGGGGGTCAAGCCTTTTCCATCCAGCGTGATTTGTCCCGCGTGACCCGCTGCAATCAGGCGTGCGACCTCTGCGGCGGTGGCTTGTACCACACGACGCTGGGACTCTGCGCGAGACTGTAGGGGCAGCTGCCAGAGACGCAGGGCTGCGGCATGGTCTTCGGTCTGATCCAGGAGCGTTTTGCGTGGCTTGTCGCCTTCTGCAACGGGATCGTAGGCAAGACCCTCCAAAAGGAACGCCGATGGGTTGGCACTGAACAGGGCATTCAGTGATTCGATCAGGGGTGCCACAGAACGCTGGTTGTGACGCAGGGTATGACACTGGCTCGCACACGTTCTGGCATTCAGGTAGGTGTGCAGATCGGCATTGCGAAAACTGTAAATGGCCTGTTTTGGATCCCCCACCACAAAAAAAGGATTCGATCCGCCCCTGCCTTTGCTGACCTGATAAATGCGGTCAAACAGCGCAAATTGAAGTGGATCGGTGTCCTGAAATTCGTCGATCAAAGCCACGGGATAGCGGCTTCGCAACGAGGCTGCGATCCACGGAGCATCCCCCTCTGTGAGCGCACGGTACACATTGCCCAGCAGGTCGTCGAACGATACAAGCCTGGCACGCCGTTTTTCGTCACTCAGGGTGCACGCTGCTTGTTCTAGCATGTCGCGTAGCAACGCAAGGCGTGCCAATGCCAACCCCTCTACGACCGCCTCTTTTGCCTCTAGTAAGGCATGGGCGGCATCAAAAAAGGGGTGATAGGGGGTCGGGTGGTTTTTCTTGGGTTTGATTTCTGGCGTGCAAAACAGATGCAATTTATCCTCTCGGACGGCCCTCTTCATCGAAGGTTTGGAACGGCCTAAATAGCTGTCCCAATGGGCTGCGCCGATTGCGATGCTACTTGCTGTAAACACGCGCCCGTTGAGGGCATTGAGATGTTTGAGCAGGATATCGGTTGGGCCACTGACTTGATCCGGTGCAGACCACAGGGATTTTGCTCGGTCGAAAGCCCACTGCAGGGTACGAAGGGAACGGTCGAGGGCCGCTTGCATATCCTGGGGCCAGGGAGGCCAGAGGATCTTGGAAAGGGGTTTGGCCAGGTGGCGTGCAAACAAAGGTTCCCAGCGTTCAGGGGAATCCTGTTCGGCAATCAAATAATCGATCAATGCGGGGTGCAAACTGCCCCATGCGATGTACCGACGCCAAAAATCACGCACAGCCGCGAGGCGCAAGGCTTGTTCGCCTTCTTGGAGGAGTTCGAGGCCAAAGGGTAAACTCGATGCAAAAGGCGTATCCGACAACACACGCTGACAAAAACCATGGATGGTAAAGATAGATGCTTCATCGAAGGCATGGAGCGCCGCTTCCAAGGCGTTGCGTATATCATCTGCTGTCTTGCCGGTGTTTGCCAGCACGGTCGCGACCAGGCGCGGCACGAAAGAAGAATACGCTGTTTCTGCGTGTAAGCCAGCCAAGGCTTCTAGGAGGTGTCCACGAACACGCTCCCGCAATTCAGCGGCGGCGGCATTGGTAAAGGTCACGACCAGGATCTCTTTGACGTGCAACTGCCGTTCTAGCAGTAGGCGCAAATAGAGGCCACAGATGGTCCAGGTTTTGCCGGTACCGGCAGAGGCTTCGATCAGGTTGACGCCATTGAGGGGGTAGTCAAAAAGATCCATTTAGATCAGGTCAGGGCATTTCGAGTGCCCCCTTTCCGAAGGAGAGGGGGGGTAGGGGAGAGGCGGCTGCTGTTTTTGATGCTGTTTCTGACGGGAGTGCATCGGAGAGGGTGCTCAGACTCTCTCAGAAAATCGCATCGTAGAGAGAAGTAAACAAAGAAGCGGCGACGGATGCAGCGGCCGTCACACCACAGCCGATGATGGCATTGGAAGCCGTCACGGATTGGACAGCCACGGGCAATGCCAGTGCTCCCGTAGCCAATAGGGTTGGGGTCATGCCAAGGTAGGTGGTGGTGGCGAGCAGTGCCGCACCGAAGACACAAGAGCGTCCTGCGTCACGCACCACTCCGGCATCGGCGTTCATCGCAGGTAGGAAAAGACTGGTGATCAAGATCAAGCTTAGCAAGAGGCGTTTCATTCGGTACTCCCAGTGATTCAGTGATTGGTATCGGCAAGGGGAAAGCTGAAGTCTAACAGACTGTTTTTCAAATAACCCTCCCCTCTACGAGATAGAGGGCTGGAACAGGCTCTTAAGGAAGTGCAAGCCGCAGTCCAAGGGTCAGGCTGTTCTCGATCAGGCTCGACCATTCTCGGCGTGGGCCACCGACATTGACAACCCCCATGACAAACAAGACGAGTCGATTGTCCAAGGGCTGTTCGAAATAACCGGCGATCGCACTGCTGTCATCGTCTAGGTTGCGGGTGAACATGAAGCGCCAGTAGTCATCGCCGTCCAGGAGGTTGTTTTGCCAGACGAGGTGCAGGTAGTTTCGGTTCAGCAAGGGTGGTGCTTCGGCAAGGGCGAGTCCTGCACTGGCCATGTTGGTCGCAGCCCGTGCGAAATAGCTCTGACTCTCCGGCGGGGGGTAGCCGTGGTTGTCGCGAAGCCATTCTCCTGAGAGGCTTTGGCCGTTTTCGAGTGTCACGGTAGCACCAATGAGTCCGATGGACTGCCGCGAGGATTCTGCCTGCAGCGCAAAGGGCAGTCCTAGATCCGCAGGAGACACCAACGCATTTGGGAGACGCGAGGAGGATGCTTCCCCATAAATCAGCCAGGCATCGTTCACCGTCCACTGAAGGTGGGTGCCAACGAACAGGGATCGGCATTGGGGTTGGGCCAACACGAGACCACCCGCCCAGTCATCACCCCGCAGATCCCCATGCAAGAGCCAGGTGTGCCGCCAGGGGTCAGGCGATGCCCTTCCTGCTTCGTGGCCGCTGCCTTGTAGATAGGCCATGCTCAACGATCGGCTTCTGTTGGGTATCCAGCTTAGTTTAGCGGCATCCACCCCAGACAATTCGCGTAACGGGTTAGAACGACCGTTGTCGAAATAAAAAGGGCTTGCTGGTGATCGAAACTGAGACGGCCCCCAGTTCATCACCTCACGTCCCAACGACGCCGTCCAGGTTGGTGAAAGAACGGCGCGGGCTTGCCATTGGCTCAGGTACCCTTGTGGGTGTGATACTCCGTCTGCCTCTTGAGGAATGGACAGGAGGGGTCGTAGCGTGAGGCGAAAACGATCGTCCTCTAGGCGCACATTGAGACGCGCCTCTCCCATCCAAGAGCTGTTGGACAAAGCCGCAACACGGTTGCCTGGGTTGAGTACGCTGTCTTTCGTGGTAGAAAGCCACGAAGGGTAGACGTAGAGCATGGCGTCCCAGGCAGCCTTTGAAGTCATTCCCGCCCACGCGGTACCAACCGCAAGCCCCAAGTAGAGCAGAGTACCGAGGAGAGAGGCGTATGCTAGAAACATAGCGTGTTTATCCGCGTGGGCCAGGGGCATGATGTCCTAGGGGCATTGGTTACGTTCGAGTCACGGCAGATTGTAGGCGATGCCACCGTCCAAATACCACCACGCCTTTGTTTTCTTGCGTTCCCGTGTGCATGACAGATACTCTGTCAGATCTTTGTAACATTCGACGTCCTTCGTGTACAATCGACTAATATAAAAAAACATGGTTCTTCGGGGACGTTGATGATTTCGTCGGCACACAAACCACTAGAAATACTGCGCAATATAACCAAGGCCATCTCGTCATCGAGCACAGAAGAAGAATTGTTGGATGAAGTATGTAGGATATTCGTCCTGGTTGGCGGGTACAGGATGTGCTGGATTGGCAGGAAGGAGTATGACGAAAAACAGTCCGTGCGTCCTGTTGCAAGCTATGGTGCTGAAAAGGGCTATTTAGAGACGGTTGCCATTACATGGATGGATGTTACAAGGGGGCGTGGGCCAACGGGTAGCAGCATTAGAGACAAGCAACCAATAGTCTGCCAAGACATTGCAGCCTCGGAAAGCTTATTACCTTGGCGTACAGAGGCGCTGCAACGTTCTTATGCTTCTTCCATTGCACTTCCCGTTTATGTCAATGCACAGGTGTTTGGTGCAATAACGATCTATTCGTCGCAAGTCGGGGATTTTGAACCAGAAAACGTTGGCATACTCTCCGAGCTTGTGAGAGACATTGGGGAGGGAATCAATCATTTTCGTCTAAAAGAAGAACAAGAAAAAAGCAGGATGGATCATGAATTGCGTGAATTGCGTAGCACTCAATCACGCGTTGCCATCAATGCGTTGTTGAAGAGCGCAGTTACAAAAATGTCCATGGAAAGGCAACTTGAATTTGCTTTGCATGTTCTCCTAAAATTACCGTGGATGGCTGTCGAACAAAAGGGTGCTGTCTTTTTGTTCAACCAAGAAGAACAATGTCTCGAAATGGTTGCTTATCATGATATTCACAAAAGTATTGAGAAGCAATGCAAAAAGGTTCGTTTAGGACAGTGTTTGTGTGGACGCGCGGCACAAGCGGGATCTATGCTCTTTTCTCAGCATTTGGACAACCGTCATGAGATCACCTACAATGGAATCCATCCTCATGGCCACTATTGCATTCCGATTCTTGCAAAGGATGGATTGCTTGGGTTAATCACGTTGTATGTGAAAGATGGGTATGTTCCTGATAAAGATGAAGAGGCTTTTTTTACGATCATCGCAAATACGCTTGCCAATTTAATCGAGTTCAGGAGGATAGAACACATTCTACCGAGGAGCACATGGAGCGAAGCGTAGTGCGACGAGCCCCGCGTAGCCGTGAGGGCCGTACGTTTTGTCGATGTCCGCAGCCGTATCGCGGGCTGAGACAAAACGTAAGGCAACCGAGCACGGCGTAAAGCCATTTGT
>CAIJYR010000138.1 GCA_903824965.1 uncultured Thiotrichales bacterium | reverse complement strand
CGCAGATCGGTGCTCTGAACACCTCGGATGTCGCAGCGATACGAACGACGAACCTCTCTGCCTTCAGCACCGCTGTGATCGCCGCCTTGACGACAACCCAGATGGGTGTACTGAGCACTGACCAGATCGCTGCATTGACCTCGTTGCAGACGGCTGCCCTGAGAAGCACGCAGATCGGTGCTCTGAACACCTCGGATGTCGCAGCGATACGAACGACGAACCTCTCTGCCTTCAGCACCGCTGTGATCGCCGCCTTGACGACAACCCAGATGGGTGTACTGAGCACTGAGCAGATCGCTGCATTGACCTCGTTGCAGACAGCTGCCCTGAGAAGCACGCAAATCGGCGCACTGACTTCGGATCAGATCGCTGCATTGACCTCGTTGCAGACAGCTGCCCTGAGAAGCACGCAGATCGGTGCTCTGAACACCTCGGATGTCGCAGCGATACGAACGACGAACCTCTCTGCCTTCAGCACCGCTGTGATCGCCGCCTTGACCACCACCCAAATCGGCGCACTGACTTCGGATCAGATCGCTGCATTGACCTCTGTGCAGATCGCTGCCTTGACCACCTTCCAGGTGCGTGTACTGAACACCGATCAAGTAGTGCAGTTCGGTACTACGCAGATGGCCGCCCTGAAAACAACCCAAATTAGGGCACTCACCACCGATCAGGTGGCAGCCTTGAGCGTGGATCAGGTGGGAGCGTTGAGCAGCACGCAGGGTGCTGCGTTGACCGCCACGAATGTGGTCGCACTCGATTGGAGAGTGCAGGGCATGAGCACAGCGGTGATTGCAGCGTTGAATGCATCCCAGATAAGCGCACTGACGACGGATCAGGTGATGGTACTCACCTGGGATCAAGTAAGCGTACTCACGAGCACACAGGTCATGGCACTGACCAATCAGGGAATATCCGCACTATGGGAAGGAGATATGCCCTGGTTGTCGAGCCTGGCGGTAGGCGCTTTGAGTACCTTGCAGATCCGTGCATTAACGCCGGATCAGATCTCGTGGTTGAGTACAAAACAGGTAGGGTACTTAAAAACAAACCAAATCAGTGCACTCACGACGGATCAGGTAGCCGCACTCGATCAGAATCAGGTAAGTGTGATCACGGCTTCGCAGGCGATGGCACTGACCACCACAGCGGTGCTAGCCCTGGGATGGGAGATCCACGCCCTGACCACAGCGGCGGTGGCTGCTCTGAGCACAGCCCAAATCGGATCCCTGACGACGGATCAGATGATGGTATTCAGCTTTGAACAACTCCAAGCACTCAAAACATCACAATGGGCAGCAGTGACCACAACGCAACTGAGCGCGATTTGGCCAGAAAAGATTTCCGCTTTGACGACTGCACAGATAGGTGTGTTGAGCACGGCCCAGATTAGCGTGCTGACGACAGATCAGATAGCTGCGTTGAGTCTCGCCCAGATGGGTGTTCTGAAAACAAGCCAAATCAGGGTACTCACCACCGATCAGGTGGCAGCATTGACCTCTGTTCAAGTGGCGGCAATGCTTGCGTCACAGGCACGGGCGCTCACTACAACAGATGTGCCGTTTCTGACGACCACGGCTATTGCTGCGCTGAGCACGACAGCGGTGGCGGCTTTGAGCACTCTCCAGCTCAGGGCCATGACTGCTGCTCAAGCCAATGCGCTGACCAGCACACAATTGTGTGCTTTAACCAGCAAGCAAGTGGCAAGTCTTACCTCGATTCCAGGGGTGAGCACGGCGACGCTTGCGCTTCGGTCTATGACGCAGGTTGGAAACTGGGGTGGGGTGATGAGAGGGCCTCAAAGAAAAGAAATGGATTTGCAGGGGGTGCAGCTCGTGGATGCCTCGCTGGGGGTGACAATCAGCCAAATGGTGCAGGTATTGGGACAGTTTGATGCAAATGGTGCTCTGATGAATCGAACCCTTTCGCTGAGCAGCCATCAACAGAGTGTTCGCTTGCCGGGGGGGGGCGATCCTTTTAGAAACGGCTTTCTCACCTCAGGTAGGGAGCTAAAATAACCCATGAACCTGATCTACCTGAACACCGCCATGTCCATCACCGGACTCACCAAGCGCACGCTATGGCGTCACATCAAGAGCGGTCGCCTCTCTGCCGTCAGTGCAGGCACCTCAGGGGAAAGAACGCGGGTACACATGGAAGAGGTGTTGGCCTTGTCTTGTATTCCGCTGGAACCAGAAGACAGTGCTCTGATTCTAGAAGCAGACAGCGGTAACGCCGAAGCACAGTGTGACCTTGGATTGTTGTTTCTCAATGCGGGACGTGCGACAGACGCTGTGTTCTGGCTGGAGTTGGCGGCAAAACAGGCAGATCCAACCGCTATGTGCTATTTGGCGCGTTGTTGTTTGTCCGGCGAAGGAGTGCGCACAAACGAGGAAGCGGGCTTGGTATGGCTGACGCACGCCGCCGCCAAAGGCCATGCCATCGCGCAAGCCCTTCTCGAATCCTTACAAAGCACAAAGGGAAAACAGCTGCGTCTCGCCCAGAACAGGCAGTCCTAGGCCCTAAAACGACGGATTGCAGAAATACACGATCACTCTCACTCGCCTGCGGGTTTTTTCCGGCTGGGGAGGGACACCCTCACTTCTTCTACTACAGTGCTGTGCGGATGGCCTACCGTTGCTGCACGGAAGCGACCCGCAAGAAAGGCTTCGACCGCTTGATGCGGTTCGCTTTCGTCGGTTGCAACAACCCGCACGCCACGCGCAGCAAGACGACGCACAAAACCCTCACCTGCCCCAGCAGTAATCACCACCGCCATTGCATCCAAGGGGTGGCTTGCGTTTGCATCGAAGTCATGCATGGACATGTTAGGTGCTAGGTCAAGGCGCTCCAGCTCTTGTGGCGGCGTGTTGCTCTCTCCCTCAAAAACAATAAAACGGCGGGCACGTCCCGCATGTCCGGTGACAGTACGAAAATTTTGGCTTGTGACGGCAATGCGCATGATGTCAACTCCTGATGGTACGTTTCCGATGCTGGACTATAGCAGAAGTCACATACGCTCAGAAGGCCGCATGACCGCAAGGCGCAGACCAACCACCTATCCACACTCCGATCGCCTATAGGAACTTACAGCGATACCGAGCGCGGACGGGCTGGTTCAGAAACCGTTGTGTTGCGTGGCGCTATTTTCCTGATTTGTCTTTGAATGGGTCGTGCGATTCCGAGAACTTTTCCCTCTTCGGGAATGCAGGTGTGCTCAGTTGCAGTGAGTAATCAGGTCCGCTTCCAGGAAATATAGGTTTCGCTTGTGTTTGTGATATCTTTGCTTGTGTAGTAGCAGCTTGTGGTGCTTGTGGTGCTGGTGTTGCCGCTTTGTCTTTTGTGACATCATTTGAGGAAGAATTATTTGCTGTTGGAGTTGGCATTGGTTGCTCCTGGGGTGGTTGAGCTGGGTAATGGCTGGGCGGAGGTTGGCTTGACTGTTGGTGTTGGCGCCGCTCATTTAGGCACCAACCCCTTTGCTGTGACGGTGAACATCTTATCTCCAATACGCACCTCGGTTCCTGGTGGAAGTTTTGCCTCATCGTAAGCCTTACGGCCCGCAGGGGTATTTGGAAAAGTATACACAGCTCCACCGTCTGTTGGTTGTTCTAAAGCGGTTGTACCGGACAATAGTTGGGCGGGTACTGTTGAGCCGATGCTTACTGATTGTATTTTTGGCGGATTGTGAGAGAAATTATACCACCATTCAGGCATACATAGTCCCAGTAGAACGAACGCAAGAAGCGCCAACCTCTGTGCATATATGAGGTTCGCAGTTTTACTCCTATTTGTCTTGAGGTTATACTCTACGGACGCTGCGTATTCCACTAATAAGCCATGCTGTGCTTCTTGGAGTTCGACTGTCGGATCTGGGTGTTGTTCAAGATAGGCCATGATCTTGGAGGGAGATGGGGGTGCAAAGTAATCAAACCTCCTGACTAACATATAAGCCACAAAAGCGAAAGCAGCCACCGCAGTGAATACCGAAAATAGTAATGGTATCCAGAGAAGCATATCGAAACCGGGCAGCGGAAATAATTCACCTCTTGCATTGATAGCCAAGTACCCTGCTATACCAAAGTATGGAGTAATGTGCAGACTGAGAATAAGGTTCGCTCTTTCTCTCATTTTATGAGAATTTTCTCTTTCTGCTTCGTAAACAGCAGCACTGTATTTAAGTAGCCACTTGGCTGAGTCCGGTGTCATTTTTTCCCTCGATCTGATAGTGACACAAACGAATACGCGCGACCAACATCTCTCTACAAGAGCGCCCTGCGAGCGGGATCTGCCGCACACGATGCCTCTCAGAATGCTAGATGTCAAGGGTTATCCTGTCATGAAACGCGACATAGAGAGGCTTGACATTTCCGGAATGGATGCGCTTGGAGCGTCGCTACTCAGTCATCAATCACTACGCCTCGTCCCTTGGACGCCACATCTTCTCACGGGACGTCCGTCCATCGCCTAGCTCGCTACGCTGAACTTTTTCGCTGGTTGCGTGCCTGACAAAAACACTCACCCACCAATACCCATGCGCGAGACATGTGTATTGGCAGAATGCAGAACGCACGCTACTGTCGTTGTCTTTCCGGTATCATGCTCGTTTTTCGGTGTTCGGAAGATGCCTGTGCGCGTTCTAGGTGTTGAACCAACCATACCTTTAGGGTAATGCCATGTCGAGCGTGTTGCGATTGCGTGGAGACTCCGCACTCTCTGCTTTCAGACGGGACAAACTGCACACACTCCTTGCGACCGGAATCCCCGGGTTGCGAGGCTTGCACGCGGAATTTGTTCACTTTGTGGATCTAGGGCAACGTCTGACAGACGTCGAACGAGGCGTGTTGGATCAGTTGCTGGGTTATGGTGCGACCCCACCCCCGGTACCTCCCCCGGGCGAAGTACTCTGGGTGGTACCCAGACTCGGAACCCTCTCGCCCTGGTCGAGTCGTGCGACCGAAATCGCCCATCGCTGCGGACTGCTCTCGGTGCGTCGCATCGAACGAGGCATTGCCTACTCGCTCGATGTCGCCGAAACAGGATTGGATCCTGCATTGTCCACAAAGACGTCGCACCTCTCCGAGGGCGCACTGTCGTTTGCAGTTGCCCATCTCCACGACCCCATGACAGAAACCGTGCTTTATAGCCTGGAAGAAGCCGATGGTCTCTTTCTCAAAGCAAGCCCGGTACCTCTGTCCCTCGTGGACATGCTGGGGGGAGGACGTTCTGCCATCGTACAAGCCAATCTAGACCTGGGTTTGGCACTCTCGCATGATGAAATCGATTACCTGCTCGATAGCTTCACAACGCTAGGGCGCAATCCCACCGATGTTGAACTCATGATGTTTGCACAGGCGAACTCGGAACACTGCCGCCATAAAGTGTTCAACGCCGATTGGATAGTCGATGGACATCCCGCCGAACATTCGCTCTTTGCGATGATCCGCAACACCCACTGGAAATCCCCAGAGCACGTTCTCTCGGCCTACCGTGACAATGCGGCCGTGATGACAGGCTGGCCAGGTCGGCGATTCTTTGCCGATCCAGTGACGGGTCACTACGGTGCTCATGCCGAAGAGATCGCAATCGTCATGAAAGTAGAAACCCACAACCACCCAACCGCGATCGCCCCTTTTCCGGGGGCCGCCACGGGGGTCGGTGGCGAGATCCGCGACGAAGCCGCCACCGGGTGCGGTGCCAAATCTAAGGCGGGCTTGGCCGGTTTCTCGGTTTCTAATCTGCGCCTTCCGGGTGCCCTCCAGCCCTGGGAGCACGAACACGGTCGTCCTCGACGCATTGCCTCTGCGTTGAGCCTGATGATCGATGCGCCCCTCGGTGCCGCTGCTTTCAGCAATGAGTTTGGCCGTCCCACGCTGTGTGGGTATTTTCGTACCTTTGAGAGCGACGTCCCCGGCCCAAACGGTATCGAACTGCGCGGCTACCACAAGCCTATTATGCTCGCCGGTGGGATGGGCAATATCCGTACCGAGCACGTCGAAAAACACAACCTGCCACCAGGTACCCCCCTTGTTGTCATAGGAGGGCCAGCGATGCTCATCGGACTCGGTGGGGGTGCTGCATCGAGCCAAGCCAGCGGTGCCAGCAGTGAGTCGCTCGATTTTGCGTCGGTTCAACGCGGCAATCCAGAAATGCAGCGACGTGCTCAAGAGGTCATCGATCGTTGCTGGGCGAGCGGGGAGAACAATCCCATCCTCTCGATCCACGATGTCGGCGCGGGGGGGTTGTCGAACACCTGCCCTGAACTGGTCGCGGGTGCTGGACGCGGCGGACGTTTTGAACTGCGTGCCATTCCGAACGCTGATCCAGGCATGTCACCGATGCAAATCTGGTGCAACGAAGCCCAAGAACGTTATGTACTCGCGGTACGCCATGATGCGCTGGAAGCGTTCCAAGCCCTGTGCGAGCGAGAACGCTGTCCGGTCGCGGTCATTGGCGAGGTAACAACCGAACGTGACCTCCTACTCGGCGATGCGCTGTTGGATGAAACGCCTGTTGACATGCCGATGGGGTTGCTCTTTGGTAAGCCGCCCAAGATGTTGCGTCATGTTCACCGCCAGACCTTTCCAAAGCCATGGTTGGATTTCTCAGGTATTTTGTTGCGTGAGGCGGCCTACCGCGTGCTGCGTCTGCCGGTCGTGGCGAGCAAGAAGTTTTTGATCACCATTGGGGATCGCACGGTCGGCGGTTTGTCGGTGCGTGACCAAATGGTGGGGCCGTGGCAGGTACCGGTTGCCGATTGCGCTGTGACGGCGAGCGATTTTTATGGGCATACCGGCGAAGCCATGGCCATCGGGGAGCGTGCGCCAGTCTCCCTGATTGACGCGCCCGCTGCGGGTCGATTGGCGGTTGGAGAGGCCATTACCAACCTTGCGGGTGCCTTCATCGGAACGCTTTCGGACATCAAACTTTCTGCAAACTGGATGGCCGCAGCGGGCTATCCTGGCGAAGACGCGAACCTCTACGATACGGTGCACGCCTTGGGGATGGAACTCTGCCCAACGCTTGGATTGACCATTCCCGTTGGCAAAGATTCTTTGTCCATGAAAACCGCCTGGCGTGGGGGTGGGGATGACCAGGTGATGATCGCACCGCTCTCGGTGATTATCACTGCTTTTGCGCGGGTTGCAGATACGCGCCGTTCGCTCACGCCGCAGTTGTGCACAGACTGCGGTGATACCGACCTCATTTTGATCGATCTCGGCAAAGGACGGGCACGCCTGGGTGCATCGGCCTTGGCACAGGTGTATGAGCAGGTCGGTAGCCACGGCCCCGATCTCGACGATCCGCAGGCCATCAAAGATTTTTTCCACACCATTCAGATGCTCAATGGTGCTGGCCAGTTGCTTGCGTACCACGATCGATCCGATGGTGGGTTATTTGTCACTCTCTGCGAGATGGCGTTTGCGGGCCATGTCGGTCTCACGGTAGACCTGGATGACCTTGGGGATGATCCCCTGACCACCCTGTTCGTTGAAGAACTAGGGGCGGTAATCCAGGTGCGTCACGATGACACCGAAGAGGTCTTGGCGGCCTTTTATGCGGCGGGTTTGGGGCACCATACCTACGTGTTGGGCACCTTGAACGAGCAGGATCACATCGTAACTCGTTTTGAAGGACGTGCTTTTTTGGATGAACCACGGGTTGCGTTGGAGCGTGTTTGGGCCGAAACCAGTTGGCGCATACAGACCTTGCGGGACAATCCTCTTTGCGCACAGGAGGAATACGACAACCTAAAAGACATGACCGATCCAGGGTTGACCGTTGTATTGCCGTTTGACCCGGATGACACGGTCGTTGATTACACCGTTCTCCGAGGGGCACGTCCGCGTGTTGCGATTCTGCGCGAACAAGGCAGCAATGGCCAGGTGGAGATGGCCGCCGCTTTTGATCGTGCGGGCTTTGAGGCCATTGACGTCCATACGAGCGACCTGATTGCGGGTCGTATTGCCTTGTCTGATTTCCAGGGCGTCGCGGCTTGCGGGGGGTTCTCCTACGGCGATATTCTAGGCGCGGGGGGGGGGTGGGCCAAATCCATTCTCTTTAATCCTCGTGCACGGGACGAGTTGGCCGCTTTTTTTGCGCGTCTCGATACTTTTGCCTTGGGCGTGTGCAATGGTTGCCAGATGATGGCGCAACTCCGCTCGATCATCCCAGGTGCCGATCGGTGGCCCCAGTTTGTACGCAACACCTCGGAGCAATTTGAGGCACGGCTGTCCTTGGTCGAGGTCTACGACTCTCCCTCATTGTTCCTGAAGGACATGGCAGGCACACGCCTACCCATTGCAGTAGCCCACGGCGAGGGACGTGCTGTTTTTGCAGAAGCAGACGGTTTGATCCGTGCCCAAGAAGTCGGTATCGTCGCGCTAGCCTACGTCGATGGCCATGGTCGTCCTGTCGAACGCTATCCGTACAACCCCAATGGGTCTCCCGCTGGGGTGACGGGTTTTACCACGCCCGATGGTCGTTTCACCATCATGATGCCACACCCGGAGCGCATGTTCTTGACCAAGCAATATTCTTGGCACCCCAACGATTGGAACGACGATGGGCCTTGGTTGCGTGTGTTCCGTAATGCTCGGGCGTGGATTGGTTAGGTTTTTTACCCATGATCTCGCATTAGGAGAAATTCTGTGCCATTGTTACGCATGTTATTGACGGTTTTTTTGTGTACCCTAACTACCCTTACCGGAGCAGCAACAGTGACCGACACCTCGCCACGGGTTCGTCTTCAGACCACAGAAGGTACTATCGTTTTGGCGCTAGACGCCGCCAAAGCCCCAAAGACGGTGGAGAATTTTCTGGCTTATGTGACCAGCGGTCATTATAACGGGACTATTTTCCATCGCGTTATCAAGAATTTTATGATTCAAGGAGGGGGCTACAATGCTACGTATGAACAGGCACCCACCCGCGCCCCCATCCCAAACGAAGCCGACAATGGACTGCATAATGATCGTGGCACCATTGCCATGGCACGTACTTCGGATCCTGGATCGGCCACGGCACAATTTTTCATCAACGTAGTCGACAACGACTTTTTGGATTTTAAGAGCAAGACTCCGCAAGGCTGGGGGTACGCAGTGTTTGGCAAGGTCGTAGAGGGTATGGAGGTTGTGGATCAAATCCGTTCCGTACCCACGGGACGAGGCGGCCCCTTCCAAAGTGATGTTCCGGCAACCCCTGTAGTGATTGTCAAAGCGACCGTCGAACCTTAGTTGGTTGCTGATTCTACATCCGGCGCTGGTCGGGCGTCTTGACGAGCGCTGGGTTTACTGCACCTCTCTACTTGTGGTGATCGAACATGCTCTACGAGCTGTTGAAACACCTGCATATTGCGACAGTGAATCTTACCTTCGCCCTTTTTGTGGTGCGTGGGTACTGGATGATCATCGATTCGCCGATGCTCGTCCGACACTGGGTTCGGGTCGTACCCCATGTCAACGATACAGTGCTGCTGATTGCCGCCATTGCATTGACTGTACTGGGTCGTTGGCATCCCCTCACTGATGGATGGCTCACGGCCAAGTTGATCGCGCTGTTGCTCTACATTGCCCTTGGGAGTCTAGCCCTGCGCCCCGGGCGACCGAAGTGGGTGCGTGTAACAGCTTGGTTGCTGGCGCTGCTGGTTTTTGCCTATATCATTTTGGTTGCGGTGATGAAAGACCCCTGGATCTTCTGAAGAATTATTGCATTGAGAACCGCAGATGAATCAGAGCAACACAGACGTAGAAACCATCCTGGAAGTCTTTTCGGTCACCACATGGGCGGATGGATTGTCTTTGGAGGAAAGAAAGAAATTTGCCGGTTACTTGAAATTTCAAGTGTATCCGCAAGGAGAGACGATTCTCAAAGAGGGTACACGTGAAGCATTCATGTGTATCATTATTGTAGGTAGAGTCAATATTCTCAAGGACGATGATTATAACAAAAAGAAGACGCTAAGCTCTCTTGGCAAGGGTAAATCCTTTGGGGAGATGTCGTTGTTGGACGGTGAACCACGATCAGCGACGGTGGTTGCCTCAGAAATCACTACGGTGCTACGCCTGACAAAAGAAAGTCTTCTTCAGCTCATCAAGGACGACCCTGCCCTTGGTGCCAAGCTGCTTCTCAAACTCGGCAAAACCCTGAGCCAGCGCCTTCGTCTCATGGATGGGAAAATCCTCGCGATGCTTTGAGTGATGCTACGGATGCGCAATGACCAACAAAGTAGGGGCACGGCGTAGTACGCATTGCAAGGCATGTTTGAGGTTTTCTGGATCCAGAGCTGCGAAACTCTCATCAAGAATCATGAAATCCGCAGACTGAAGGAGAGCGCGTGCGATGTATAATCGGCTGCGTTCCCCATGCGAAAGTTGCCATCCACTCTCTCCAACCATTTGTTGGAATCCAGACGGCATGCGTTCTAGCAACTCCCCTAGACCCAATTCTCGGCATAGGATCTCGGCATCTCTCAAGTCCTCTGGCAAGGGTGGCCACCGTCGCCCCATCAATAGATTAAACGCAAAAGTCTCGACAAAGACATGGTTCTCATGGAACTGGGGCGCCGTGACGATACGACGCCGCCACGTTTCTATGCCCAATGTTGCTTGTGGCACATCCCACAAGGACAATTGCCCTTCGCCTGGCAAACGCAGTCCTGCGAGCAATGCCGCCAACGTAGACTTGCCACCCCCTGACGGGCCTTCCAACAAAATACGTTCTCCCTGATCAATCCTGAGCGTACAGTGCTGCAAGGCAGGTTTGGCCACACGTCGGTACCGAAAACTTACATCGTGCGCCGTGATCATCGGAGTATTGGTCGATGTGAGTGGAACCGTCATATCCATTGCGGATTGTTCCCTTTCACGACGTTCACCACGTGCCGCTGCTTGAAACAAAGGCCCAACTTGTTTCCACGTAACCATCGCTCCCAGAAAACTGGCTGTTCCGGTGACCAATTCGTTGAGCGATTGCGAAACCAATAAAATACACCCAAACGCTATGGCCAGCGTAGAGGATTCGTTGGGATTGGTCACAAAGGGATAGGCAATCCCTGCCACGCCCAGCACCAACCAGCCGTATTCAACCACAGAAGAAACCAAGACGTTCAACTGATCCTTTCGTTTGGAAGATTGCACATACCGATCCAGTAGGGCATCTTCTTCGTCGTGCCAATGGGATGGGGTCTCTTGTGCAAGACGTGTTCGGTGTCCTACCATGCGTTCTACCAAGTCGTTGGTCATCTCTCGATAAACAGCCATCCAAGCATTCATACGTTGGTAGTTGTACCCAATGAGTATTCCACTCACTATTATCCAACCGCAGAGCAGAAGAACAAGCAAAAAACCGCCCGCACACAATGCTAACACACCCATCAGGATGAAGATTTTCAAGAGCGCAAAGGGAACCATCACACCACCGGACAGGGCGAGAGATTCTAATGACTCTGTCTCTAGCACAATCCCCATAAACTGACCCGCCCCTTGATGGCGAATCTCTTCTGGTGCTAGTTGCAAAATACCATACAATAATCGCTGTTTGAACAATCGCCCCAATGCTAGGGAAAATAAACTTTGTTTCCAAGTCATGGCAGATTGTAGAGGCACTGCTGTGAACAATAAAAGCACCCAAGCCATCAACCAAGTCCATTCAAAATGCCCAGAGAGTGCACCCTCACCAATGACCCACCAACCAAATAATATTAAGATCTGTGCGAGGAGGCTGGTGCCAAGGATGGTGATGATAGTGACGGATACTCCTGAGTGAACACACTGTTTGAGAAACCCATCGCCTGGGGAAAAGCGTAGCAACCAACAACCACCAATGGGTGTAGAACCCAGTTGTTCGCGTAACAATGCGGTCTGTGTGGTGATATGCCGTTCTGCCGGAATATGGGTTTCTGACAAGAGGGTTTGTATCGTAGGGAGGAGGGGGGTTTCTAGTCCATCAGCCAATACGTTACGCAATTGCGAGGGTGCAATAGATTGAATCGTGCGATTTGGGGTGATGATCTGTATTCGTTTGTCGGTGCTTTTTATAATTGCCAAGAAGCGCAGGGATTTGCCATCGGGAAAGCGAATCAAGGCAGGCCCGATTTTTTGTAGGCTGCGTTGCAGGTCGGCATACGGCAGGTCTACGGCTTCTGTTTCAATGCCGATGGATTGTGCCATGACCGTCATCCAGGCATGAATACGCTCTTCCTGGGCGGGGCCAGTATATCCTGACATTTCCAAGGTGTCGGGTGATTGAGACAACAGGCGTGCTTTCCTGGCCAACAAGATCATGGCTTCGTGTAATTGTGAGGCGTGCCAGGTTGCGCTGTTCCAATCAATCGTGTGGTTCATTTTAGGTAACTGCTCATCAATCAGCGTACAAGATTTTGACTTTGTGATAAAAAAAGAAATGGGGCTGGTTTTGAATTGGTTTTATCAAGATCAAGATCAAGATCAAAAACCCTATCCCCAAGCCCCTTCCCCCAGGGAAGGGGTTTATCAAAGGCTACAAGCATCTGTAGGATCAAGAACGGCACATTGGAAACTTTACAACCTCGTAGAACGTATGTTAGCCTAATCTTGCTGTTGCATTCCACTATACCAAAAACATTATTGAGGAGAGACAAATGGTCGTAAAAACGGGCGTAAAAGCTGGCGGCAATAAACCAGCAAAAAACTAAAACATCCTACGTAGGTTGTGTGTCGTGAAACAGATCACAATCAGATCATAATCAGATCACAATCTATGGGGTAGGCGGTGTCCTTTCCGGCCCGTCTGCTCGCAATTCTCCCCCTTCTAACCACCAATGCTGCCACTCCTTGCCTTCCCATAGTTCTTGACGTACTGCTTTCTCTGCCGTCAATAATTGACGGTAGCGCGAGTTTGGCTGTTCCAAAAGTACGGTAGGGGGATTGTCCTCGGTTACACGTCCTTCTTCTACCACCAAGACCCGCTGAAAGCTTTGCGTATCCCCCACATCGTGGGAAATAAAGATCAGCGTCGCTGATGCCCAATAGCGACGGGCGCGGTCTAACAATTGCCGACGTTTCTCTCTGTCGAGTCCCCGAAACGGCTCATCCAGGATGACCAGTTTCACCCCAGACCGCAGCATAGCACGCCCTAGGCGTACTCGTTGTCCTTCACCACCCGACACCAAACCGCCCCCTTCCCCTAGCACGGTCTGCTCAGCGTCGGGTAGCCTTTCCAGAACGGACACTAGATCGGCCTGATCAAGCACCGTCTGGAAAGGTTCGGCCACACCGTGGGTACCATAATACAAATTGTCCTGCAACGAACGATTCCACACTTGTATCGAAGGGTCGACCCAAGCAGTTTCTTGACGCAAACGCTGCAGACGTTCACCTTGTAATAACGCGCCGTCTACCCGAACAACCCCTTCGGATGGGTGATACCAACCCAACAACAACCCAACCAGACTTGATTTTCCAGCCCCAGAAGAACCGACAATGGCAAGGTGTGCACCCGCTGCAATGGCTACTGAAATCTCCCGTAAAATAGAATGCCCTGCGGTTTGTACAGTGACCCCTTGCAGGTCAATCGCAACACCCCCAGTGTCAGCCACCGTGGGAGAAATCCCTGTTTCCGGTTGTCCCGAATACCACATCTCTGTCTCTTCGGGTGCATGCAACGGTTCTAATAAACGGAGAATACGGTTTCTCAACATAGGGTATTGTTGGGTGAGGTTCGCCATTTGCATACCCAAATCGGGTAGACGCAGCGCCCAATACAAGAGCACCAAGACACCACTGGCGCTACCGCCTTCTTCCACATAACGTAGGACAATCCAGACTACAAAACCGGTATTCATGAACAAGCTGAGGGCAATGACCAACAATCGTATTTCTGCAAAGTCTATGCCGCTCTTTGACCACTGTACCAACAAACTTTCCTGTTCACTCCGAAAGGCATGTGCAGCACCATGCGTGCGAATGGGGATCAATCCAAGCAGTGCATCGAGGTAGAAACGACTGAGTGCTGCCTCATGGGTACGGAAACGCATATCTTGTTCGGTGAGTACCGGTTGTGCCACGAGGGACATGCAGATGCTCATCACCGTGGCTGCCACTGCGAGCCAGGAACTTTCGGGGCTTAGCATAGCAATACCGACCGCTGTCAATACCATCGTCAAGAGCAACTGTAAGAAATGGGTGACGAGTGGTGGCAATTGATTGATGACCATGAGTCCGTAGGCACGCTCGGTCATGTCTGAGGCCAGGCGACTGCGGAAATAATGATCCCCCAAACGGGGTATCTTTCCGAGAAAGGCAAGGCGTAAATGTGTTTCTAATCGCCTGCCCATCCAGACGCCCATAGCAGCGATGGGTACTTGTAACGACAGCAAAACAACCAGAAAGGCGATCAGTGCCTCAATAGCGTTGATTCGTTCCCCTACCAAATCCAAATGTTGGCCCATTTCCAATAGAAACCGAAACAACAAAGGCAAAAGCGTAACCCCAAGGGTCGCAAACAACAATGCCACTAGTACAATCGTCTGCGTCAGGAACCCATCTTTTTTTAATAATTCCCACAGATACTGTTCGGGAGATTGGCCTGACTCAGCAAGAGCACTCACCCATTCGGGAGGGAGCGCCTGAACCATGTCCTCTGGGGCGGGTGTTTCTCGGAGACCTGAGACCTGAATGAGCACCGGTGCTTGGAATAACAATTGGGTATCCTCCTCCGGCAGCGCACACACAGACCAAAAGGAGGTGGGAATCGTCAGACTGTCCGAGACCAAGAACCGCGTCAAAACATCGCTCGCTTCCGTGCCCGCTTGTAATCCCCCTGTGCGTACCAGTGTGGCCGTCATGCGAATGGCTGCATCCAAGGTCGCCAAGGTTTTCCAGTGTCCACTCGCCAAAGCGTTCCGAAGAAACGACTCCTGCGTGGATTCTGGCACTTCCAGCTCTGCCAGGCGTTGGCGCAGTGGGGCACAGAAATCCTCCGAACAGGCCCATGCGTACCACGCATCAGCCGGAACCACCTGGTTGTGAATATACAATTCTTCCAGCAGTTGTTTTCTGGTTACCCAACGTCTGCCTATACCAGGATCCATCACTTGCACAAACCGTCCATGGTTCCGCCATATAATGACAAAATGCGTCAGACCATTCGGCAAACGTATCACCGTCAGTGCTGGCAGTACAGGGGTATTCTCCAAAAAGAGATGATCGATCGGCACCATGATCTGGGATGCAACCAGCCCTAATTGGTTCGCAACCACCTCCAGGGTGTCAATGGAAGTACCGTCTACACTGGTCTGGCAAACCTCGCGGAGTCGTCCATAATGGACACGAATCCCAAAACCCTCCAGCAATGCCTTGAGCGCAGCAGGCCCACAGTCCATCGCAGAGGTTTGTACCACCTCAGGCACAAAAAACCGCCGTTGTGGGGGCGCGTTGTTAAAAATCATGGGGGCGTATGCGGTGCGGGACTGAGCGATACAGGAGGTGTTTCCGTCGATACGCCTAAGGCACGGAAGACAAGGCCGATTGGGATATCGCTGGGCCGTTCAATCGTCACTTCGCCCAGTTCGTTTCCGGTAAAGGGGTACGGGTGATTTCCTTCTTGCAGGGTGTATAATTTCACCGTGATTTTGCCGGGGGTGGTGGAAGGCTTGATCTCAGCCACCACCGCAGGAATCGCCCCCCTTGCCTGTCCTGCCCCTGCTAGACGCAAAAAGGCCGCTTGACCGAGTTGTATGTTTTGCGTGGCCTCGGTGGGAAAGGTTGCTAGAATTCCTCGTCGCCGAAAAAGCTGTGGGCGAATCGCGCCTCCTCCCTCCTGGGGCGTGCGAACGATGGTGTCTTCCTCTTGGGTTACACTGACTGCGCGTGTGACCTGGTAAGAAAGTACGGGTGCCGTGAGAAACCAGAGACCCCACAGAAAACAAAGCAATATTGCAACCAACAATCCGATTCGTGCAACCTCACTGTCAGCACGATCAAGATCCAGAGAACGGATGGTACAGGGAAAGGGGGTAGCCATGGTCGATTCGTCCAATCAGGTGCTCCTGCGTACGCGACTGTTATGCGCCAGCAGTTCGTCATTGTATCACCTCTCTGGGATTGCACATGACCTGTACGACACCCTGGTTTTCCGAGTTCCCCTTATGAAAAAGATGGTCTTTGTGCGCGTTTTTCCCGCCCTTCTTGCGGCGATACTGATGGGTGCTTGCACCGTTGGCCCCGCATACGTGCGTCCCACGGTGGAAATACCCCCAGCATTCAAAGAAGCAGGCGAGTGGAAATCCGCAGAACCAAGCGATGCTATGCCTCGCGGATCGTGGTGGAAGCTCTACGGCGATCCGGCATTGGACGCACTGGAGGAACAGGCGGCAACCGCCAACCAGAGCGTCCAGGGTGCACTCGCACAACTGCACCAAGCCCGTACACTCTTGCAAGAGGCACAGGCGGCTAGGTGGCCCACCGTCACTGCGAATGCCTCCTCCAGCCGTGCACAGTCCAATACGGCAAACGGCCCAAGCGTTGCAACCACCGACAACCTCACGCTCCAGGCCAGTTGGGAAGCGGATCTGTGGGGCAGGGTAGGGCATTCCATAGAGTCTGGCACAGACACCGTGGCCGCAAGTACCGCAGACCTTGCCAATGTACGCTTGAGCGTACAGGCGACGTTGGCGCAAGACTATTTTCAGTTGCGCGTGTCTGATCTTCAACAAAAGCTGCTCAACGATACTGTTCAGGCGTATCAAAACGCGCTACGGCTGACCCAAAACCAATACGACTATGGCATTGTCACCCGCGTCACTGTGGTGCAAGCCCAAACCCAACTGGAGATCACCCGCGCACAGGCCATTGATGTGGGGGTTCAGCGTGCCACGTTAGAACATGCCATTGCGGTGCTGATTGGGCAACCGCCGAGCGATTTTTCGTTGCCTGTGGAGCACAAGCCCCTCACGATCCCAAGTATTCCGGTGGCTGTCCCCTCCATGCTCTTGGAGCGGCGTCCTGACATTGCGGGAGCGGAGCGGCGGGTTGCAGCGGCCAATGCACAGATCGGGGTTGCGAAGGCTGCTTTCTTTCCGACCCTCACCCTCACAGGGAACGGGGGATTCCGGAGCGAGCACCTGTCTCAGTGGCTGACCGTGGCCAATCGTTTTTGGGCGTTGGGGCCGAACCTTGCGGCGACTCTCTTGGATGGTGGGCTACGCAGTGCCAAAACCGAGAATGCCATCGCCACCTTTGAAGCAACGGTTGCCACCTATCGCCAAACCGTGTTGACCGCCTTCCAAGAAGTAGAGGACAACCTTGCAGCATGGTCTACCCTGGCACGCGAGGCATCTGTCCAAGAACAGGCGGTTGTAGCAGCCCGCGAGTCGGTACGTTTGACGATCAACCAGTATAAACTCGGCACGGTCAGTTACCTGAATGTCGTAACCACCCAGGCCACCCTTTTGTCCGCAGAGAACACCCTCAACACCCTTTTGGGCCGTCGTCTGACTGCGAGCGTAGCCCTCTTGAAAGCCCTGGGGGGTGGTTGGGACTTGAACCAAGACACGATACCTGTGAAGCCCCAACAGCCAACCGTAGACTAGGAGAAACCATGGCACCACCCGATGTAATAAAGGCCCACGAAGAGCACCATATGCGTGCCCAGAACATTGTCCTCGATCATGTTTTTTGGGGCGTATGGGCTGGGATTGTACCGATTCCGTTGATTGACCTACTGTTTATGCTTTCTCTGCAGCTCAAAATGATGCGTGAAATTTGCGTGGAATACGGTATCCGGTTTGATCGCCGTCAATCCCGTGCTTTTATTCTTGCCCTGACTGGGGGGGGCTAGTGCTGCGGCTACGGTGGGTCTTAGCATGAGCAAAGTGTCTCCGGCTGGGGTTGGGGGTGCGGTGGGTTTGGCTGTGTTTGCTGGAGCGTCTACGTATGCCATTGGTCGTACTTTTCTGAAGCACCTAGAACAAGGACTCGAACTCTCGAAAATCGACCCCGCCAACGCAAAAGAGCAATACAACGAACTGCTAGAAGAAGGAAAGGCGATTGTGCAGGAACAGATCGCACAGCACGCAAAACGCTAGTCTTGTAACCGTCCATCGATCAAAGTGAGAACCCGATCCATGCGTTTGGCCAAGCCGGTGTCATGGGTCACGATCACCAAGCTTGTACCAAAATCTTGGTTGAGTTCCAGCATCAACGCAAGTACCTGCATCGCAGTCCCCTGATCGAGGTTGCCCGTGGGTTCATCGGCGAGTACGCAGCGGGGTCGGGTAATGATGGCGCGGGCTACGGCAGCCCGTTGGCGTTCCCCCCCAGAAAGCTCGCCGGGTTTGTGGCGCAGCCGTTCCTTGAGGCCCACCCGATCGAGCAAACTCCGCGCTTGCTCTGTCGCCACGCGGGGCGAAACGCCTCGGATCAAAAGGGGCATCGCGACGTTTTCTAGGGCAGTGAATTCGGGAAGCAAATGGTGAAATTGGTAGATAAAACCAAGCGCCCGATTACGCAAGCGACCACGGGCTGCTTCGCTCAAACGCAGCAGATCTTCGCCGTCCACCCACACCTCGCCCGCACTCGGTACATCCAACCCCCCCAACAGATGCAATAAAGTGCTTTTGCCGGAGCCAGACGTTCCCACGATGGCCAGGCGTTCATTGGGTGCTACGGTCAGATCGACCTGGTGCAAGACCTCGACCCGTAGATCGCCCTCTGCGAAGGTCTTCGCCAAGCCACGGCATACGACCACAGCGCCGTTCTTTGCGGGACTTGCTGGAAGGGTTGTGTGGTTGTTTGGCATTGTGTGGTTGTCTGTGATCATCGGGGGCTTCATTCGTAGCGGAGGGCGGCCGCTGGTTGGACACGGGATGCCCGCCAAGCCGGATACAGGGTTGCCAAGAGGCACAAGACAAAGGCCGTGCTGCCAATCTGCATGATATCTGTAGTGCGCATCACAGAGGGCAGTTGGGTGATGTAATACACCTCAGGGGACAGCAGATGGACGCCAAAAAACCGCTCCAAGGCCGAAACCCAGCTACTGACATGGAGAGCCAACTCGATACCGCCCAGAAGCCCCAAGATCGTACCCACCGTGCCGATGATGGTTCCTTGCACCACAAAAATCCACAACACAGTGCGAGGTGTCATCCCGAGGGTTCGCAAAATGGCAATGTCTGGTTCTTTATCGGTCACGACCATGACCAACATGGCAACGATGTTAAAAGCAGCCACCGCGACCACAAGCGTCAAAATAAGGAACATAACGGTTTGTTCGGTATGGATGGCGTGAAAAAAACTCGCGTGGTCGGTCGTCAAATCCGAGAGACGGGTCGAGGGGGGGAGTTCTTTTGCAAGCCGATGGGTGATGAGGGGTGCCTCGTCAAGGTTGGTGAGAGCAAGACGCAGGCCGCTCACCTCCTGCGGCGCAAACCGGAACAAACGAGCCGCATCTTGCAGGTGGGTAACGGCCAACGTACTGTCGTATTCGTACATGCCCACGCGAAAAATCCCGACGACCGTAAAACGTTTAAGCCGTGGCAAGAGCCCCACGGGTGTCACCATGGCTTGTGGTGTGACTAGGGTTACTTTGTCGCCGACGCCGACGCCCAAATGGTTCGCCAGATCCTGTCCGAGGAGAATCCCAAATGCTCCTGGGACAAGGTCGCTGAGTTTTCCGTCTCGGACGTGGGTGGGGAGGGTAGAAACCAACGCCTCTTGTGTAGGCAGTACCCCACGCACCGTGATGCCAGTTACGATGGGGCCTTCTACCAACATGCCTTGCCCTTCGACGTAGGGAGCGAGTGCGGCTACTTGCGGATCACGGGCAACCATGGCGGCGGTGGTGGGCCAGTCCAGGAGACGGTCGGCAGGGCCAGTGACGATTGCGTGGGCTACCATGCCAAGGATACGCTGGCGCAGTTCTTGTTCAAAGCCATTCATCACCGACAAAACCGTGATGAGCGCCGTCACCCCTAATGCAACACCAAGCATCGAGCTTACACTGATGAAAGAAATAAATCGGCTACGCCGCTTGGCACGCGTGTAACGTAACCCAATGAAGAGTGCTAGGGGGTGGAACATGGTGTGGGCTTTTTTATGGTGGGCCTGTACGCGCCGATATTAAACCACAGTCGGTGCCACATCGCTCGAACGCTGTTGTTCGGTTGTTCGTTGCGACATTGCCAAGGCAGGACTACCATTAGCATCTTGAGCACCCTGGATTCTCTACTGCTGGAAACCATCCCTTGTCTTCGAACGCGCCTGTTACCTACCGTGCTGCTGGTGTCGATATCGACGCTGGCAATCGTCTTGTGGAACGCATCAAGCCCCACGCAAAACGTACCACCCGTCCTGGAGTCCTTGGGGGACTCGGTGGCTTTGGTGCCCTGTTTGAACTGCCGACGGGACGCTATCGGGAGCCTGTTTTGGTCTCGACCACCGATGGCGTAGGCACAAAATTACGGCTCGCCATCGAACAGAACCGACACGATACCATCGGCATTGATTTGGTGGCGATGTGTGTCAATGATTTGGTCGTTCAGGGAGCAGAGCCTCTGTTTTTCTTAGATTATTATGCTACGGGTCGGCTGAACGTAGAAATGGCGACGACCATTATCGCGGGTATTGCGGAAGGCTGTCGCCAGGCTGGTGCTGCCCTCGTCGGCGGAGAAACCGCTGAAATGCCAGGTATGTACCACGAGGGTGACTACGACTTGGCCGGTTTTGCGGTCGGTGTTGTCGAAAAAGCGAACCTTGTGGATGGTCGCCGCGTTTCTCCTGGAGATGCGATCCTCGGCATCGCGTCTTCTGGACTCCACTCGAACGGTTACTCTTTGGTTCGGCATATCCTTGCCACCCATGGTGTGGATCTAACCGCCGATTTTCATGGGCGACCCCTTGGGGAAGTGCTGTTGGCACCTACACGGATTTACGTAAAACCGCTCTTGGCGCTACTCAGCTCGGTAGACGTTCATGCCATGGCCCACATCACGGGCGGCGGGTTACTTGAGAACCCGCCTCGTGTATTGCCACCTGGTACCCGTGCCGTCATTGATACGAACGCTTGGCCTCGACCACCTCTTTTTGATTGGCTACAACAGCGCGGCCCTGTGCTCGACGAGGAAATGTACCGCACGTTTAACTGTGGAATTGGGATGGTGGTCTGTCTCCCCGCCGAACAAGTCGATACTGCACTGGCTACACTCATGCAAGCGGGAGAGGTCGCGTGGGTTGTGGGGCGTGTAGAAGCCAGCGACGATCCAACACCAAGCGTTCTTTTGTTACAGCGCCGATGACTGATTCTTCTCCTTCTCCTGATCCTACTCTTTTGTCTTTGGTGGTGCTTGTATCCGGCAACGGCAGCAATCTTCAGGCACTGATCGACGCTTGTGCCGAGGGTCGTCTACCTGCACAGATCCGTGCGGTGGTGAGCAATGATCCCGCTGCCTATGCTTTGCACCGTGCGCGTCAGGCGCTGATCACAACCGAAGTGTTGTGCCACCGTGATTTTCTCGGCAGTCGAGAGGACTATGACGCAGCGTTGGCCAACCGAGTGGAGCGTTATCAACCAGGGTTGGTGTTGTTGGCGGGATTCATGCGTATCTTAACGCCCGTCTTTGTGGGTCGCTTTCGTGGCAGGATGCTGAATATTCATCCTGCGCTGTTGCCTGCCTTTCGGGGTTTGCATACTCATACTCGGGCGCTGGCTTCTGGCGTCAAAGAGCACGGTGCCAGTGTGCATTTTGTCACCGAAGAATTGGATGGGGGGCCGGTAATTGCACAAACTCGCGTTCCGGTATTGCCAGGGGATACTGAAGAAACCCTTGCAGCACGCGTGTTAAGACAAGAGCATATTCTGTATCCTCGTGTGGTGTCTTGGTTTGCAAAAGGTCGGTTACGTCTTTCGGAGGAGCACAGTGCTTGGTTTGACGATCTACCCATTCCTCCGCAGGGCGTTTCACCCTCGGTGGAGTGATGCAATGCTTTTGACTTGAGGATTCAATCCCTCCCCGACTCTTCGGGGAGGGGCTGGGGGAGGGGTTGATCTTTAATCTTTTATCTTTAATCTTTTATTTTTAATATTTTAATGATTATGTAAATAATAAGACCAATCAAGAAAGTCAAACCCAGCAGATTACCTCTCCCCAACCCCTCTCCTTTCAGGAGAGGGGCAAGTTGCAAATCAACTGATTACTAGAGCGAGACCCCATGTACATACGAATCCTTTTGCTATTTTGCTTTGCCTCGAACGCCCTTGCTGCTGATCTTACGCCTTTTCGTGCCAATTATGAATTTCGTGTCAATGGCATAGTAGTCGGTGCAACAGTCGTGTCATTGTCCCCCGACGCAGACGGTCATTGGATCTACACCGATGAGACCCATCCGACAGGCATCGGGCTTTTATTAGGCAGCAACCGCAGTCGTCGAGAGTACAGTCTTGTGAGCATCCACGAAGGATCACCGCGTCCTTTAGAATTCCAAGAGCACGACGGCCTTCGTGGAAAAACCCGCGAGGGTCTACTGCATTTTGACTGGAAAGCGGGGGTTGTCTCCGGTACCTGGAACGATGTTCCCTGGAATGCTCCTCTACAAGAGACATTCCACGACCCGCTGAGTTATCAGTTGGCCATCATGATGGATCTGGCAAAAGGGAAACGAATCATGAATTATCTCATTGCAGAGGATGCCAAAATAAAACCCTATCAGTTTCGGGCAGTGGCTCAAGCATCTATTCCAACGCTTGCAGGCCCGTTTGATACGGTGCGTGTAGAGCTGGTACAAGACTCCGATAAACGCTACACCATCCTATGGTGTGCGCCAGCACTTGCTTACCTACCCGTACAAGTAGAACATTTGGATTCTGGAAATCGCTATGCTATGGTATTACGTACCATTGCGGGCATGGCTCGGTAATGCACAACCCCTAGGCACACTCGTACACGAAGAAGTCTCATAGGATAGCACTGAAATGAACAATACAATCAATGTTGGTATTGCAAGAATTGCCCATCTCAAATGGACATTGGCGATAGAAGCCATCGTTGCAAATCCTCAAGATACGATAGAAATAGAATCACACAAAAATTGTGAGTTGGGTCGTTGGATTCATCATACCGGTATCCATGCGTATGGCAACTTTGATGCTATGCACTTACTGGTCAGAACACATAAAAACTTTCATGAAGTGGCTCATGCCGTCCTAGAAAACAAACTGGGTGATAATACAACGATCAAACAGTCCTTGGGTGATTTGCTCACGTTGAGTCGAGATATTATTTATTTTCTGACAGAGCTAGAGCTAGATTCCTTGGAGCTAAGACACAAGAAGCAGGTGATTGCACATCCGGTTAGCAGTTTGTTCAACCGGATTTTTAATGGCCCCCACCATGCGTTACCAGACGATCACGGCCCTCTCAATGTGAGCTATGCGAGATTGCTACATCTGAACTGGGCGCGTGGTTTAACAAAAGCTTTTCGTGGATGGGGGCAGGATGCACACCTTGAATCAGCAGAAAATTGTATGCTTGGGGATTGGCTACGGACTACCGGTGCATCCCTAAAAAAGAAACACATTGAGATTAATTATCTAAGCGCCGTCCATAAGAAGTTTCACACACAAGCGGGTGAAACGATTATGTTTCTACAGCGCAGAAGTGAAAATGCCGCCCAGAAAAGTTATACAAAAACATTGAAGCTCAGCCGAGAAATCATCTATGTTTTATCGCTCATGGAGCTAAAACTACTGAACTCTGGTATCGTCGTATGCGAAGAAGGTCTCCTGTAACAAGGGACAGCCAACTCTAGGACTCACAGGACGGATCGGTCATGGGTATCGCATGGCTGCACTCTTTGACGGGACACACTTTTTCTGTGCCACGGCGCTTGGTGGTTTTGATGGTCATGAGTGGCCAGTTGCATTTTGGACAAGGTTCTGTCACGGGTTCATTCCATACTGCATAATCACAGGTGGGGTAAGTGGCGCATGAAAAGAATACCTTACCAAAACGCGATTTGCGCTGTAGCAACGTGCCTTTGTGACATTTTGGGCAAGAAACCTGTGTGTCCCTTGGTTTCTCCAACGGTTCAATGAACTTACACTTCGGATACCGACTGCAGCCGATGAAGGCACCGTAGCGTCCTTGCTTATTATGAAGCTCTGCCTCACACAGGGGGCAAGTACGCCCTTCGACGATGCTGGGTATTGTATTTTCTTCTGCGTTGTCACCTAGATTGCGGGCATAGTCACACGTTGGATACGTGGTACAACTCACAAAACGCCCACGACGACCCAAACGAATCGAAAGCGGTTTCCCACACTTGGGACACGCCTCGTCTAACGCTTCGTGGGTGACATCTTCACGCTTGACACTTTTTTCTTTGAACTGTACCAACGTACGAAAGGGTTCCCAGAATGCATCCATAATCGGTATCCAATCTTGCTCTCCGCGAGCAACGGCGTCCAGTTTGTCTTCTAGGTCGGCGGTAAAGCCATAGTCCACATAGCGAGTAAAATGCTCCGTAAGGAAACGGTTGACTACTTTACCGACGTCGGTTGGTTTGAATCGCTTGCTTTCTAGCACAACGTATTCACGTTGCTGAAGGGTCGCAATGATGGACGCATAGGTGGACGGACGACCGATCCCCAACTCTTCTAGGGATTTGACCAGAGTTGCTTCGTTATAAGAGGGCGGTGGGATCGTAAAATGCTGCTCCGCACGAAGATCAACCAATGTCACCTGTCCTCCTGTCTTGAGGGGCGGAAGCACAGATTCTTTTTCTTCACTGACGTCGTCTACCCCCTCCTGGTAAACTGAGATATAGCCAGGATTGGCAATCGTCGATCCCGTGGCCCTGAAGAGATGATCATTTCCATCGCTAGGCGCCAAATCAACCGCTACCGCGTGAATGGTTGCGTGGATCATCTGACAAGCGACGGTGCGTTTCCAGATCAGATCATACAATTTCCATTGTTCTGGTTTGAGAATGTCTTTTAACTGCTCAGGAAGGCGATTTACATCGGTTGGCCGAATGGCTTCGTGGGCTTCTTGAGCATTCTTGGCAGTTGTGCGGTAAATACGCGGTTTGTCCGAGAGGTTTTCTACACCGTATCGTCCTTCGATAAAGGTGCGAATCTCTGTGAGTGCTTCCGCCGCCAAATGAGTAGAATCGGTACGCATGTAGGTAATGAGCCCCACCAAGCCACTACCAATGTTCATACCCTCATAGAGATGCTGTGCAACCATCATGGTGCGACTGGTGGTAAAACTGAGTTTACGTGCCGCTTCCTGTTGCAGGGTAGAGGTAATAAAAGGCGGGGATGGATTACGTTTGCGCGTCGTCTTTTTTACATGGACAACCCGTAGCTTACCGCATGCCTGTGTTCGCAAAGCGTCACGGATGGCATGTGCCTCTTCCGCTTGGGTAATGGTGAACTGGCCAACAGCCGCCTGTTGGTATTGATTCAGTTTGGCCACAAAGGTCGCTGGTGTATTGAGGCAATCAGCCTCAATGGTCCAATGTTCGCGTGGTTGAAATCTTTCAATTTCGTTGTCGCGCTCTACGATGAGGCGTAGTGCCGGACTCTGGACACGACCCGCCGACAATCGACCACGGATCTTTTTCCACAGCAACGGCGACAGGGTGAACCCTACCAGATAATCCAGTGCACGGCGTGCTTGCTGGGCATTGACCAAATCCATGGAGAGATCACGCGGTTTGGCCATGGCTTCGGCAACCGCGTTCTTAGTGATTTCGTGAAAGACGACTCGCTTTATCAGCTTATCCTTCAGTAAACCTTTCTCACGCAGGATTTCTTGGATGTGCCAAGAGATGGCTTCTCCTTCGCGGTCTGGATCGGTCGCAAGGTAAATGGCGGTAGCATCCTGCGTAGCTTTGACAATGAGATCAATGTACTTTTTGTGGCGATCGCTGATATGATATTTCATCAAAAAGCCATTGGCAGTATCCACCGCACCGCTTTTTGGAAGCAGGTCACGCACATGACCATAGGAAGCGAGTACTTCGAAACCAGCACCCAGGTATTTCTTAATGGTCTTGGCTTTCGCAGGAGATTCGACGATAACGAGGTTTTTGTCCATTGATCTTTTTGGAAAGAGAAAAAATGACGAGTGGTTTATAGCACGCACAGGCCCACCGAAGGCAGGCATGGGGCCATCAATGGAGATATTCCTGAGCGGTATTAAACACGAGATCTTCCATCCACGCGAGGGCTGCTTCGTGTCCTGGTTGGTTGAACAAGACCATGAGCACCACCCATTTTAAGTGATCTAGGTCAATGTCATCGGTCTCCAGTGCCATCACCCGATCAATGGTCAACTCTCGGGTGGCTGGATCGAGTACCCCGATCTGTTCCAAGAACAACAGAAACCCGCGACCCTCCACGCTCAAACGCTCTAGCTCACGGTTCGTGTAAACGCGCAAGGAGCAATTCGGATCGATGGGTAAAGCACCCTGTTGCTCAGCAAGGCCCTCAAGCCACGAAAAGGCTTTTCCGATCTCGATTTCGGAAAAACCCGCCTCCATAAGCTGTCTCTGCAAGGATTCCTCATCCGCACTTAGTTCTATATCCGATTCCATATAATTGTCAAAAAGGTACATGAGCACATCCAGGACTGTCTCTTTCATCAGTGTCTCCGAGAAACTCTGCCCTTCAGGATGGGGATGAAAGGAAACGGTTTTAGGTAGCCGTCTGTTTATCTGTTTAAAGGTACCGGTCTTTCCCGGCTATCAGCCCTTACAAGCCCAAGTGATGCACACCGATCAAATATTCCTGCCCAAGGTGGGGGGGGTTGACGTGGCACGTGTGTAGAGACCCCCTGGTTGACCAACAACCAGTCCCCGAAGTTCCAAGATGGTGAGCATGGAGGAAACCACAGCTGGCGTCAATCCGCTCTGTTCCACCAAAGCATCAATAGGCACTGGATCGTACCCAAAGCACGCCAGCAGTTTTTGGTAATCGCTGTCCAAACTATCTTCTGTTTTGATGACACTGCCTACAGTCGTCCCCGTGCCGTGTGGCGTGATGTGCCGCAAGATATCCTGGCTGGTTTCCACCAAAAAGGCTCCTTGCCGCAAAAGCGCGTGGCATCCTCGTGCCAGAGGGTTGTAGATCGACCCCGGGACAGAAAACACGTCTCGGTTTTGATCCAAAGCACACTGTGCAGTCGTAAGACTCCCGCTATCCAGTGCCGCTTCTACAACCAAGGTTCCCAGACTCAATCCACTGATGATGCGGTTGCGGCGTAGAAAATGGGCAGCCAAAGGTGCTGTTCCGGGGGGGTACTCCGAGACCAGCGCACCTCGCTCTAAGATGCGGTGTGCGAGTTCGCGATGTTGAGGAGGGTACACACGGTCAAGACCCGTCGCCGCCACCGCCACCGTAACCCCATTCTCTGCTTCCAGTGCGCCTTCATGTCCTGCGCTGTCAATGCCATACGCAAGCCCACTCGTGATCACTACCCCTTGTGCTGCCAAGTCTCGCGCCAACATCCGTGCGGTATCGCGTCCCGTCGTACTCGGATTACGGCTGCCTACAATGGCGATTTGGCGGCGATTGAGGATGGCACAATCACCGCGTACAAAGAGAATCGGCGGCGGATCGGGGATTTGGGCAAGGCGATATGGATACCGAGGATCACGAAGTTCCATCACCGCGTACCCTGGCCGCGCTCCCCAAGCAATATCGGCATCCACTGCACTCCATGTGGGCGCTGTGAGGGATGCAAGGATAGCCGCTGTCAAACGTCCTCTTGGCCTTAAGCTCGGTGCAGCGGCAAGAACCGCCTCCGCTGTACCAAAATGCGCCATGAGTTCCTTGTACAATACAGGCCCAATGCCAGAAGTCCTGTGCAAAACCAATGCACAACGCAACTCATCCTCCGGCATCGGTGGCAGCATGTCGTGAATGCGCTCGGTTAGGGCTTGGGGGTGTGTACGACGTCGAGCACAGACATGGCCTTTCGTTCCTCTAACACCAACGCATAACTGACCCGATCAAAAACTCTAAAGATCATGAGGGTTCCAGCAACCTCTGGTGGTAGCACAGTCGTTTTGTGCGCGAAGGGATCGTCCACCGTACCCCCTGCGTGATCGATCACCAGCACATGACCCACCTCCAAGCCATCTTCTTTTCCCCGATCGATCACAACCGACTGGAGGCGCGTGACGTTAGAGACTCCCCCTAGTACCTGGATGATGTGCCCTTCTATGGGGGTCGAAGGCAGATGGGGCATAAAATTGCTATTAAAGGACGCCAACGCATTGGGCAGCAGACGATCTCCTGCGAGCATTTCGGTCACGGAACGTGTGACCAACAAGGTGGCCGGATCACCCGCATGTTGCAACTCCACCTCTCCGATAAAGGTCGCTTCCATCCCCAACAGTACGGGTGGCTTGTCGTTGAGGGGGCGTTCATAGGTACGTCCTGCTCGATAGACGCCATAGTGGGTGACGGTGCTAGACGTGAGACCGCGTACATAAATGGAATCCCCTGTGACCGAGGCAAGACGGTGGTCGGTTTGGCCAATGACATAGGCTGCATGTTCTAGCTCGTCTACCGAAGAGACCCGTGTTTGGGACAAAAAGGACTGAATGGCATCCAGCGGAATCGTCGGAACGGGTTCGACCAAGGGACTCTTTCGGATGGTTGGCCAGAGTTTTACGACTCCCACAGGGGATATCTTGGTCACGGCACCGCCACGCGTGATCTCTGGCAGGGGTTGGCCATTGACTATCCGAAGGGTAATGATATCTCCTGGATAAATAAAATTGGGGTTTTCGATCTGCGGATTGGCATGCCACAGCTCCGTCCACAACCAAGGATAGGTAATGAATTTTCCCGCGATGTCCCAGAGCGTGTCACCCGATACCACCACGTAGCGTTCAGGGCGTTGTGGGTTGAGTTCCACCTCGGCTGATGCGGGCATAAGCAGGGTGGTCAAGAGGAGGATGCCGATCAGTCGTGTGAACATCGTGAATCCCATGAGTGGCCATTGCAGAGAAAATATCACGTTTCAGACGCAAGTGTGATGCCTTTGCCAAGGTTCCGTGCAAACCGGATGCGGAAACGACTCCCCCCGTCTGGGAGGGTCAAATACGTAAGGCGTGCTAAGTTGGCCTCACACAGTTCGCGTGCCAGGTACAGGCCCAATCCGGTGCCATCGCGTCGGGTGGTAAAAAATGGCTCAAAAATCTGGTGTACTGCCTCTCTGGGTACCCCAGGCCCATTGTCGGACACATCCAGCCAGGCACCCTCTGGGGTGGTGGCCGCTTCTAGGCGGAGGTGGAGTGTCGTATCGTTGCGATGGGCGTGGCGCAGTGCATTATGACAGAGGTTGTCGAGCACTTGGCGAATTTGCAACATGTCAAAACGAACCGTGAGACCCTGAGGTACGATGGAAACAGTGATGATGGTGCTGCTTGCGAAACCTGGTGAAGATCGCAGGCTTGCCACGGTTTCTTCAAGGAGAGGTGCGAGCGGAATGTTTTCCAAGCAGGCCAGTTCTCGTCGTGAGAGAAACAGAACATTTTCAATGATACTGTTCAGTCGCCGTGTTTGATCGCAAATGATGCGGGTGAGACGACGGTTGGCATCCTCTAATTCGTGTGCTTCCTCCAACAACTGCGCCGCGTGGCTTACTGCACCCAAGGGATTGCGTATTTCGTGGGCGATACTGGCCGTTAGCCGCCCCAACGCAGCGAGTTTCATCTGTTGTGCCTGTTCTGCGAGGGCGGAGGCATCTTCTAGGGTGATCAAGAGCTCTGTGCCAGCGGTTTGGATCAAAGCAGAAAAACGTGGCAGCACCTCGTTGCCCTCGGGAATAGGTCGAAAAACAACGGGTTCCATGCCAGGATCGGTGTGCCAACGTTTCACTTGTTGTGCGAGTTCGGGACACAAGTAGTAGAGATTTCGTTGGGTGGTGTGCACGGGCATGCCCAAGAGATTCCAGGCCGCCGTGTTCAGAAGGCGCACATGGCCACTCGCCGTCACGACCATCACACCCGCATCCATTTGCTGGATGATGTGTGCGTTGAGCTCAGTGAGATCGGCCAGATCGATCCCACGGCGATGTGCCAAAGCCTCGCTTTCCAGCACCCGCTGGGCAAGCAAGCGGGCCAGTACAGCCGTCGCAAAAAGCCCCGTGCCGAGCAATCCGGCTTCTGTGTAGCTGGATCCCTTCACGAATCCCATCAGTTCACGGATGCTTTGCTCGGTGAGCACGGCTAAGGTCGCACTTGCGGCGAGTAGATAGGCCAACCGTCCCTCCATGAGGAGGGCATCTCCCGCGACCGCGACCGCCAACAAAATCCCTAGGCCACTCGAAAGCCCACCGCTTGCGTGTATCAAAAGGGTAAGTGCAACCACATCGCCTAGAGATTGTAGTTGTACCTGGCTTGTGATCGTAGGTCGCTGTCGATACAGCGTAAACGCACTTGCGAAGGAGAAGAGTAGATAGCCACTACTGACCAGCAGGAACAGCAACGGATTGTCGCTTCCAATGGTCTGTGTGGGGTAAGGCGAAGCACCAAGAATGGTAAGAAAAATGGACAAGGTGATGCGGTAGTAATTAAAAAAGCGCAATGCACGCCATGCCTGGGTCTGCTGCCTTGTTTCCGTCCTACCGTCAGTCATCGTTTTGTGCATCTCGGTGCGCACGACTGCAGTACCAAAGATCCCCTTTTTTCAAAGCATCCCGTTGTGGCAGGTGCATTCCGCAGTGAATACAGCGTACCATGTGGGTGAAGGGCGGGGAGGGTGGACGGTGGCGTTTGCTGCGTAACCAACCCCGCACCAACCGCCACACCAGCCATCCAGCCACTATCAAAATCAATAGACGTAGTAGAGTCATTGCACCAGGCAGCACAAACACCCAGGCACGGTCTGTTGGGTCGTGTGGGGCAGTAGAAGTTGACATACAAGGTAGGACTTGACACATCGCCTACGACAAGTCCATCATCGTAGGATACTGTATTGGAATTTGAACCGAAAAACCAACCATACGTACACAAAAAAACTCCGGGAGACCGTATGAAAAAAATGCTTGCGATCATCGTATTGGGTTTGGTGTGCAGCCTGCCTGCATTGGGTGCTACCACCGCCAGAGAAAGTGGTGAGAATCCTGATCTGCACAAAACATTGTCCATGGTAGGCGGTGGCTTACTTGGGGTTGTGTTGGCGAGTGGTGCCATTGGGGTGCTGTCCGCTAGCAGCATGATGTACGAGGGTGCGGCCTTTGCAGATGCCATGGAGAGCGGTGCTGGACTGTCGCTGCCGCTGACCCTTTTGAGTGCTGTGCTGGGCGGGGTGTTTGGGCAAGAATTGGTGATGCGCAACCTCAATGCACTGACGGGTGGTGAGTCGGCTCGATGATCCGAGCGACGTGCAAGCAGACCGTCACCCACCCCGCCTTCAGGCGGGTGGTGCTGTGAGACTGATCCATGGGGTTGACCAGCCTAAGCCACAGAGCATCGTGGCTACGTTACAACGAAGTACAAAACTTGTCCCTTGGGGCACTTCCTCAACTCCACGTGCTGAGGGCGGCAGAGGCACAGACAAGGTTCGGGTAACTACGAAACGGTTTGCTGCAATACGCTGCGTTGCAACATGGCAGCGAGGGGAACCACACCGATCACAACTGAACGGTGTGTGTCACTAGGCCCGTAAGGGCTGATAAGCCTGGAAAGATCGGCAGCTTTAATACGGACGAAAAGACGGCTATCCACAACCGTCTCCTGTCATCCCCTTGGGCAATTGCACGGTGCCGCACTAAACCTCCCCATGGCAATGGGCAGCGGAATTATCAGGGAAGCAGTACGCGGAGTCGGAAAAAACAGTCCTATGGTGTAGCAAGATATTGTTGTTCCTGAATATACTTGGCAATATTGGTCAGCAGTGCATCGAGATATGCAATGACATTTGCCTTTATTTCAAAAATTCGTTCTATGGTGTAGTCTCGCCCTACTTCCGAGAATGATCTATTCCCGTGAGCGAGGTCATTCCGAATATCCGTCACAGTACTTAGATATTGTCCGTCTACACCTGGAGCAGAAAATCCGTAATTATCTGAAAGCTTTACTATTGTTTCTTTCGTTACATTTCCAGAAGATATTGGAATGTTGGTTATCCACTTGTTAGCATTCTTGGAACGTTTATAAATTACGTCACAATAAATTACGTCACGAGTAATTTCATGATCTCCCAAGATGACTTTTTCTAGGCGGTCCCTCTTTCCAAGATTCTGCTTCCCAAGACAGAAAACGAGAAAGCGACGGATATTATCGCAGCACTTATCAAAAGCAACACGTCGGTCAATCAACTGATCGAGAATTTCTCTGATCCCATTGTCTACACTAGATTCCATTAGGTTATACAACAACAGAAAGAGATGGGCCTTGGAGGTAATCAGCAGACTGCTCTGATCTGCAGTAGTATACGCAAGTACACCATCCTTGTCGTGCAGCAATATACATCCTTTCTCAACATCTTGAATAAAAGCACAATACGCCTCCATTTCGGCCACCCGTTCACGAAAAATGCGAAGAGCATCCGTCATTTCGTCGTTCCAAGCAGCTTGTCACGAACAAACTCAAGACGGCGTGCCACTTTCTGTGCGGAATTACTTGAGTCAGGCCGTATAACACCCTTGAAATCATCCGATGCCAACCAATCCAGAGATACAGGAACCAAATCAGGCTTGGCACGCAAGGCGAGTGCAGTACCAACCGCCATCGCCTCAAAGCGAATACGGGGAGTTCGTGTATATCCCACCCTCTGAGAAAATCCTGTGCGGATATACCGATCAACAAATACCAACATGCGCTCGAATTCTAACCGCAATTCTTCCTCCACTTTCTTTCCGCTCTCACCACAAAACAATTTCTCCATATCCTCAAGATAACCATTCAGAAAATCCATCACACTACGATTAAACTTCTGATAACGATTCAAATAGGCGAAGAACCGAAGGACTAGTTCTTGAGGTTCACGCAGTTTCTTTGCGCTCTCTGTCATCGGCGCAAGTTTCTTAAACAAGTCATTTTCAGAGCATGTACGGATGAACCTTAGAAACGGGCCATCCCATCCTCCCCAGCGTATTTCCATATCGTTAAGACTCAGCCCACCACTATTAAGACGCTTAAAAATATTGCGACGCACCTCGTCGTCCACTCCTTCCCTTAGCTCAATCATCCGAATTGTCTGGCGACCAAAACGCCGTTGGCGAACTACTGGGAGGTCGGCAAAGGTAAAACCATTCAGGCTATCAAGCATCTCAAGGCCGATGAGCGTTAGTTCATTGTTCATAAAATCGGCCAGGGTACTCATCCTCTGCACACCATCTACAACCTCTGCCTTCCCATCCTGCCCTGCCACATCCGCCACAAACAACAACGGAACGGGTAATCCAATCAGAACTGATTCGATAAAGCGCGACTGCCGTTCCCGTGGCCATCTGAACTCACGCTGATAATCTGGAATAAAAAAGTCACCTTCGTCTGCCTCCTCTCCTTTCTTTCCTTTCTTTGAAAACTTACTGACCAGCACCTCCACAGGATACTCTCTAACCCAAGTTGCCACCTATGACCACCATCAGAATCCTTCCAAGAGGTAATGGATTAATGTAGCCTTATAGTAACCCAAGTTGCCACCTATGACCACCATCAGAATCCTTCCAAGAGGTAATGGATTAATGTAGCCTTATAGTAATCAATCTATTGGTTGCCGATGGGGAAGTAAAATGGACGAGAT
>CAIJYR010000137.1 GCA_903824965.1 uncultured Thiotrichales bacterium | reverse complement strand
GTTTCCTACCTCTAACAGAGACGCCCAGCCAATCCGCCTCCTGTGTTCACAGGGTATTGACACCCATTTGGTTTTATAGGAGGCTCTGTGGTGCTGCATGGGAAAGGTGTTAGTGGTTTCCACAAGTAATCCTTCGTGGAGTAAACCTTTAAGGTACTGAAGATGAAGGGAAAGTATAGCGATAACCAATCTCTTGCCCTACATCTTATGCGGTTGCAGCTTGCTGTAACCATTGGGAGATTCACCCTCACTGGAGAGCTGTCTCCTGTGTGCATGGGTTGACGAACGGTAACGTCCGTTAGCCTAAAAGAATCGGATGGTACGTCTAGGACTGCCAGAATGATACGGTGTTTCTGACTGCTTCGGGCCATCCCTGTACATGTACCGAGATGAGTTCCGCCAATGCCTGAATGTGATCGGCACGGTCGTTGAGTGCAGACAGATAATGGTAGGTACGCCCACCCGCCTTCAGGAACAGATCACGGTATTGTACGGCCACCTCTTCCAGTGTTTCCAAACAATCGGCAGAAAAACCAGGACAAATCACATCCACCGAGGCAATGCCGGATTGACCCCATTGCTGTAGGATGTGATCCGTATAGGGCATGATCCATCGTGCACGTCCGAATCGAGATTGGAAACCCACGGCCCATTGTTGTTCGGTCAAGGCAAGACGTTTGGCTACATCCCGTGCGGTTGTCCAACACTGTTCTGGATAAGGATCCCCCGCCTGGACGCTTTTTTCTGGGAGACCATGAAAAGAAAACAGCAATCGATCGGATTGACCCTGCTCTGTCCAGGCTTCTCGGATTCTTTGTGCCAAGGCGTTCAAATAGGCATCTTGGTTGTGATAGTTGTTCACCATCCGCACTTCGGGCACCCAACGCCATGTGCGTAGTTCGGCTGCCAACGCATCGAAGGTAGACCCTGTGGTTGCACTCGCATAGTGCGGATAGAGTGGTAGCACCAGCAATCGAGAGAGACCCGCCTTGCGTAGCGTTTCCAAAGCACTTGCCATCGAGGGTGAGCCGTAACGCATCCCAAGGGCTACCGTAACAGGCCCAACCATGCGGGCGCGTAGCGCCTGTTGTACTGCCTCTGCTTGACGCTGTCCAAAAGTGAGCAGTGGCGATCCTTGCGCAGTCCAGATTTTTTGGTAAGCGTGCGCAGAGCGGGAGGGACGTCTCTGGAGCACAATCCCCTGTAAAATGGGCCACCACAGCCACCGAGGTAGCTCCACCACCCTAGGATCCCAAAGGAACTCTGCCAAATAACGGCGTACGGCTGTTTTGGTAGGGGCGTCTGGGGTACCAAGATTGGTGAGCAGTATTCCAATGCCGGTGCGATTCTCATACGTTCTCTGGAAACAGCTCATAAGATCCCGCTTGTGGGCGTGGGATGGTTGATCCAGTCGCGCAGTGCATCCACGAGCGTACTGACAACGGAAGACCACCCGCCTCCTGAAGGCTGACGGAAAAGGCGCATGTTTCCTGGATACCAGAGTGAATCGGTACGTTCCGTCAACCAACGCCAATCGGTCAAATAATCGGGTAGCAAAACCCAGCAGGGCTTGCCTAGCGCACCCGCCAGGTGAGCCACAGCCGTATCCACGCTGATCACGAGATCGAGGCATGCGATCAGCGCCGCTGTGTCAGCAAAATCGTTCAAATCGTTCAGTGAGGTGGCAAGCAGGGGAAGCTCCCTCGGTGGATCATGTGCCTCGTTCTCTCCCATGCCTTTTTGGAGGCTGATAAAGTGCACACCGGAGAGTGTACCGAGGGGTGCGAGTATATCCAGAGACGGTAAAGAGCGTTCTGAATCATTTTCAAAATGGGGATTGCCCTTCCAAACTAAGCCAACACACATATCCAACGATTCTAAGCGACGCCCTCCTAACCAACGAGACCATTTTGCGACCACTCTCGGATCAGCAGCTAGATAGGGAATGTCGGCCGGAATGTTTTCTAAGCGGGTTCTGCAATAATAGGGTAAACTCAGCGGTGGCGTCCAGAAGTCCCACCCAGCATTCGGTACCTCTTCCTGCAAAGAAAAGACCTCGTCCACACCCGACAAGGTATGAAACAAGATTTTTAGCGTGGGATGGCATACCAGTGTAATGCGTTTTACGCCCATGGTTTTGAGAACGGAAGCGTATCGGCAGAATTGGATCATATCCCCATGACCTGCATCAAAAGCAATCAATACCGATTTTCCATGCAAGTCTTCCCCCTGCCAGCGTGGAAACGTAAAATGGTGAGACAAGCGATCATACCAGTGCCAGTGTCGCACCTCAAAAAAACGCCATCCTTCCTCGAATCGTCCCTGACGCAGCAGGATATAACTGAGGTTGAAACTTGCTTTGGTGTGTGTTGGATCCAGTTGTAACGCAATACGATAGCATTGCTCGGCTTCGTTTTCTCGTTTTGTACAGGCCAACAGTACCCCCAGATTCGACCATGCCTCTGCCAGATTGGGTGCCAGTTGCAATGCCTGTCGTTGGAAAAACTCTGATTCGACAAAACGTCGTCGTTTCATGAGCAATACGCCAAGATTCATGGAAAACTGTACCCCCTCGGGACGTAGTGCAATGGCTCGCTGGTACAAGGCTTCTGCTTCCTCCAGGGAACCCGCACGCTCCCGTAAAAGACCTAGGTTACACAAGACTTCAGCAAAATCAGGGTTCAGCGCGAGTGCTGCTAGAAAGCACCGTTCGGCACCCTCGGTGTCTCCTGAGGTGAGGAGCTTGTTTCCTTCAAAGAACAGTGCTTTGTCCATGCCAGATCCCTAAGGAAATCAAAAGAAATCGTAATTGCTCATACATCCAAGAATACCTACAACCAATGTTTCTAGCCTTTGATAAACCCCTTCCCTTGGGGAAGGGGCTGGAGGATGGGGGTTTTTGATCTTGAT
>CAIJYR010000136.1 GCA_903824965.1 uncultured Thiotrichales bacterium | reverse complement strand
CACAAATGGCTTTACGCCGTGCTCGGTTGCCTTACGTTTTGTCTCAGCCCGCGATACGGCTGCGGACATCGACAAAACGTACGGCCCTCACGGCTACGCGGGGCTCGTCGCACTACGCTTCGCTCCATGTGCTCCTCGGGTGAGTCGGTCGGGGCATGAATCACCCCCAGTAGACACCCCGCCGGTCAGGAAACCGACAGGGGATGGGATTATCCGTCTACTACAATGCGGCGAGGTTGGACGCGCTCGTATTTGGGAATGGACACTTCCAGCACGCCGTTCATACCACGGGCTGAGATATGCTCTGCGTCTGCGGTGTCCGGTAACACAAAGCGGCGATGGAAGATTCCTCGAGGCCGTTCGACGCGCTTAAGGGTTTCGCTTCCCTCGGGGGCCTCCAGACGGCGATCACCACGAATGGTCAGGATGCCTTTGTCCATCGTAATATCAATGTCCTTAGGGTCTACGCCAGGAATATCAGCGAGAAGCACAAAACGGTGTTTCTCTTCGCAAATGTCGACTGAGGGTGCCCATGCTGCTGTGGCCACCGTACCGCTTTCCGCATCGGGGGGTGCCGCACGTTCAAAGAGTCGATTCATCTCTTCTTGGAGCTGATTGAGCGTGCCCAAGGGATACTGACGAAAGATTGCCATAACAACCTCCCAAAAGAATGTGTCATTGATTGAACGTTGATTGAACCATACTCAAAACCGATATGGGGATGTCGCGATTGGTTTCAAGGGAGCGATTACCAAAACGATCACGAGGCAAGAAACATGAGAAAAAAAGCCGCACAAGACCTGGGCATGACCGCGCCGAAGCCAACCGAACAGGAGGAAACCGACCAGGAAGCCATTGCCGAGTTGTCTACCGTGCGTGACTTTGTCCGGTGGGGGACAACACAATTCGCCTCTGCTGGACTGGCCTTTGGGCATGGGATCGACAATCCGTGGGATGAAGCAACGACACTGACGCTGCATGCACTCCACCTGCCTCCCCTCGCACCCGACCGGATTGGGGAGGCACGGTTGACCACCTCGGAGCGACAGAAAGTGGTGGCCTTGTTCCGACGACGCATGGTAGAACGTCGACCAGCGGCCTATCTCACGCAACAAGCGTGGTTTGCTGGGATGCCGTTTTACGTGGACGAACGTGTGCTTGTTCCGCGTTCTCCGATTGCTGAATTGATCGAAAAGGAGTTTGAACCATGGCTGCCAGATCACCCGATGAGACGGATCCTAGACATAGGAACAGGCTCAGGTTGTATTGCCATTGCGTGTGCCTTAGCCTTTCCAGAAGCAGAGGTCGATGCGGTCGATCTCTCGCCCGAAGCTTTGGAGGTGGCTCGCATTAATGTTGATCGCCATGGCGTTGGAAGGCAAGTGACACTCTTGCCGTCGGATCTGTACCAAGGGTTGGAAAAAAAACGCTACGATCTGATTGTGAGCAATCCACCCTATGTCTCTAGGGCACAGATGCAAACGTTGCCTATGGAGTATCGCCACGAGCCTGTGTTGGGGCTTGCTGCGGGTGAAGATGGTTTGGATACGGTGCTGCGTATCTTGCGGGGCGCAGAGGAGCATCTTTCCTCAGAAGGAGTGCTGATCGTAGAAGTCGGAGAAGCGGCAGGTGCCTTAGAGGAAAGGCTCCCGAACGTACCCTTCTTCTGGTTGCATTTTGAGCGTGGTGACGGTGAGGTGTTCTTGCTCACAGCGCAGCAAATCCGTGCTTGTCAGCACGATTGGTAAAAATGGGTCAAAAAGGAACGGGTGAACCTATGCATCGACCACAGACGATGAACGAGTACATTGAGCTGGTCCAACAGGCCATCTTCGAAGTAGATGAACTGCGTGTAGCAGCAGAATGGGGTGCGGATGATGGGGAAGGCGTGGGCTTCGAGTTTACCGAGCCATTGAATGCACAGTTGCGCCAATTGGTTGAAGATCTCACGACCAACCATCATGTTTTTGGGGGGGGCGATTTGGCGCTCATGACACTGGTGCGAACCAATGCCCGCAATATACCGTTCAAGAACTTATTGGACATCATCAACCAAACCCATCGCTTGGGCCTAGAAACCTAGGAACCTAGGAACGATGTTTTTGATGAACCACCAGCCCAGCATTGACGCCTCATGAAAGTTTCAACCAATGTAAAGGCTGGAGAGGCCGCCAACCCCATTCTAGGCATATTGGCCGATATGCGGAAAAACCGTAGGCAGTGCTATTTATGCTGTAGCAAGCGCATCATAAAATGATTGTCTGGTTCTCAGCGTAAGCCCCTCTCCAACTCATCGGAGAGGGGTTGGGGAGAGTTTGATCTTGTGACTTTTCATCCTTTTATGTGGCGTTCTTTATACAGCAGTTTCTCTAAAAAAAAGAGAAAGAGACATAAAAACAGAGGCCGCCTCTCCCTCAACCCCTCTCCTTGTATAGCGCGGAGAGGAGGCAATTGAAAACCGCTATCGCCCGTCGCCCCACAATTGCTCCAAATTGTAGAAATCGCGAATGTGGGGCTGCATCACATGCACAATCACATCCCCGAGATCCACCAGAACCCAGTCCCCCACATTCTCCCCTTCCACGCCCAACAGCCGCACACCACGCGCCTTCGCCTTTTGGATGACGTTGTTCGCGAGACCCTTCACCTGACGATCTGAAATCCCACTCGCCATGATCATAAAATCAGTCACAGGGCTCTTACCGCGTACATCCATGACACGAATTTCCTTTCCTTTTAGATCATCTAGCGCATCAACCGCCAAATCTTTCAATCGTTCTGCCTGCATTCCTGCTCCCCTTCGCCTGCTGGTTTAGACATCCGTTCCCTCACAGGCGCCACACAGGATGACCTGCGGCGCGGATGAGTGTCGGATCAAAAATGGACTTAATATCGATCAATACACCATTTGGTTTCAATAGGCGCAAAAATTCGTTGTAGGGCTGTTCTCGATAAGTACGATGGGCAACCGCAACAATCAGCGCGTCTACTTTGTTCGGCACCTGATCCAACGAAGTAAGAGTAATTCCATATTCATGCATGGCCTCTGTCGGATCGGCAATGGGGTCATGGACGAGCACCGTAAGACCAAACGACTGAAGAGTGGAAACAAGATCAGCCACCTTAGAGTTACGCAAGTCAGAACAGTCTTCTTTGAAAGTAAGACCACACACAACGACCGTAGCACCCTTACTGCACCCATTGGAGCGTATCATCAATTTCATGGTCTCGTTGGCAATGTAACTTGCCATACCATCGTTGATGCGACGACCCGCAAGAATGACCTGTGGATGATAGCCCAATGTTTCTGCCTTATGGGTAAGATAATATGGATCCACCCCAATACAATGCCCACCGACCAAACCAGGGCGAAACGGTAAAAAATTCCATTTTGTACCAGCGGCTTCGAGAACCTCTAGGGTATCAATCCCCATTTTTCCGAACACAATCGCCAATTCATTCATTAAGGCAATGTTGAGATCACGTTGCGTATTCTCGATCACCTTAGCCGCTTCAGCGACCTTGATAGAACTGGCACGGTGCACACCCGCAGTGATGACGGAAGCATACAAGTCACCTACCCTAGTGAGAGTCTCTTCCGTATCGCCTGAGACCACCTTCGTGATCTTTGTAATGGTATGGTTCCTGTCACCTGGATTGACTCGTTCTGGCGAGTAACCAACATGGAAATGTTGTTTCCATTTCATGCCAGAGTGTTTTTCCAACAGGGGAATGCAAATCTCTTCCGTTGCACCAGGATACACCGTAGACTCATAAACCACGGTGGCATGTTCCTTCATATATTTTCCCACAGTGGTCGTGGAACTGATCAAGGGGGCAAAGTCAGGGATGTGTGCGTCATCCACCGGCGTAGGAACAGCAACAATGATTACATCAGCCTCGCGAAGAGACATCGGATCAGCAGAAACGGTGAGATGGATGGCCGATCTCAAATCCTCCGAATCGACTTCCCCCGTAGGATCACAATAATTCCTGTAGTGAGAAATCTTGGCCTCGGAAAGATCGTAGCCGATGGTCTTGTATCTCTTCCCAAACTCTACCGCCAAGGGAAGACCCACATAACCAAGGCCAACGACCGCAACGATGGGGTTACACATGCACGCTCCCTAATAGACCGCTTTTATAGACCGATTTGGATGAACCAGACCAACAAACAAGGCTCTACTCCCACAACCTCGGTTCTTAGGTACATAGGTAACCCAAGTTGCCACCTATCAGGCGACGAAGACCGCATAAGAAATATGATATTTCAGGCTGCGAATTGAAAGCTGTGAGCCAGGACAAACAGAAATGCTTTTAATTCAAAACCAGCACTGGTAACTGCATGAAT
>CAIJYR010000135.1 GCA_903824965.1 uncultured Thiotrichales bacterium | reverse complement strand
GGCGAGCCAGCGAAGTGGCGAGTCGTGGCGGACGCAGGGCGGCGCGGGCGCCGAAGGCACGGCATGTCGCCAATTTTTCGCTCCCGACGGCGACTGGGATGTCCCAGTCGGGTATCGCGAAAAATGGCGACTTCCCTGTGCGTGGTTGGTTTTACGCTGCCATTCATACATGATCTGATCACGATACGACACATCAGGGTAGGCGAGAAGCCACCAACTTGTCACTGAAGGCACATCGTCGATTGTATAACCAAATAATCTCGTAAAAGTCGGGTTCATGTATCTCGCTTCCTGCTCGATACCAACGGACATATAGATTGCCAAGGGGGATGTGTCAGAAATGGCCTTAAATAGCCTCTCTCTTTCGATCAATGCTTCTTTTGCTTGTTTCTGAACGGTGATGTCAGAATGAACAGATATAAAAACTTGACCAAACTCATGATGATAAAATGATGTGACATTGGCCTGAGACCAAAAAGGTGTTCCATCTTTTTTGATGTTCTGCACTTCACCAATCCATCTTTGATGAACGATCAGTGCATTCATGATTCTTTTGGCTACGACCTCAGGATCTATGTCGGTAGGGGCATTCAAGATGCTGACTGGTTTTCCAAGCAATTCTCCATGCGCGTAACCGAATAATTGATCAAACTGCCTGTTGGTGAAGACGATAATACCGTCGTGCGCACGAACCAATTGCACCCCTTCTGAGAGGCTGTTCAAAACGGCGCTATGAAAACGCAAAGTGATCTCGGCACGATACTGATCCGTAATATCTCGCGAGAGACCAAGCACTGTCTCGATGGCACCGTCAATAGTAGGCTCTGGGACTACGCGCCATTCTAGCACCTTAGTACCCTGTGCGCTTTCCCAGTCAAAAATTTCTGTGTGTGATTCCCCAGTCGCGAAACACTGCTCGATTGCATTTTCGAATAAGGTGCATAAGTGATCGGGCAAACCCATTTCTCTGTAAGTCTTACCAATGCATTCTCCGATTATTTTCCCTGTATCACGAATAGCACGATCATTCGCAAAGAGATGTCTGTACTGTCTGTCATAGCGCATTACGTAATCGGGAACATTGTTGACAAGAGAATGGTACTCATTTTCCCTGATTCTTGCCAACACCAGCGCCTTTTCGCTGGCAAGCTGCGCTTGTTTGGCCATTTCCCTGGATTGATGGATGGCGTTCTCGGCCAATTTTCGTACTGTGATGTCGACCCCAAGCCCAATAACACACATCTGCCCGTTCAGTTCAGCGCGAGTTCCCGTAAAGAAATAAGGGACGCTATGACCCTCCTTGACCAAAAGCCCTGCTTCCACAGTTGCTTTTCCAAAGAGAAAGGTATTGCTGATCGCCTCTTCTACTTCTCCCCTATCCTCTTCCTTGATGACATCCAGAGGATGCAAAGAACACATCTCCTTTGCATTATGTCCGGTTATTTTCTCGAAAGAGCGATTCCAAGCAAGGAAACGTCCAGCACTATTAAACAAATAGAAAACACCCGGAAGTGATTCTAGGATATTCTCTCTGAGTCTATATTCGTTCTCACGTAGGATTTCTTGTGCGGAGTCTCTGCGCACAACAAAATAAGCCAGAAACAACAGCATGATGACATTGAGAATCGCTGATATCGCATCTGCTGTATCTTGGTTATACAATCCGGCGCGATTAAAGTAAAAGCTAACATAGTCACATAGGAATGGAAATAAGATCGAGGCTGGTAACAGCAATAAGGAAATTGCACGCCCTGATTGGGTCTCCACAAAAACAGCAGTCAATCCTTTCCTTGCATGAATGAAGAGCACAGCAATCGATAGAAATAATATTCCACAGGCAGTGTTGATCGCCATTGGAAAATAGTATCTTCTCTCATCGAACGGAGTAGCATTGTAGAGATGGTCTGCCAGTGTTACGAGTGCGATGACGGCAGCGAGCAGGGTGATTAACTGCCCTACAATGACCAGTCGATCCAATCGAGTATCGATCAAGAAGAGCGATGCACTCAGTGCAAGAAAAGCCATGGCTGTATTGGGTGCCATGTGGTTGCCAGCCAGTTTGTTAGTAAACAGATAGGTATCGATACCAAATGATGTTCCGAACAAAGAGTCGCTGAGTTTTAGCAGAGTTTCGGCCATCACGGTGATCGCCAGCAAACGCCAGATCCGCTTCATCCATAGGGTTTGAAGAGTAGAACAAAGAATGGCGGAACCTAAAAGAATAAAAGCGATGGCAGTCGCTGGGTTCATTGCAGTGCTTGAGTGGATCCAATGCTTTGCAATCTCTATATCTAACCCAAGTTGCCACCTATCAGGCGACGAAGACCGCATAAGAAATATGATATTTCAGGCTGCGAATTGAAAGCTGTGAGCCAGGACAAACAGAAATGCTTTTAATTCAAAACCAGCACTGGTAACTGCATGAAT
>CAIJYR010000134.1 GCA_903824965.1 uncultured Thiotrichales bacterium | reverse complement strand
CTCGGTTGCCTTACGTTTTGTCTCAGCCCGCGATACGGCTGCGGACATCGACAAAACGTACGGCCCTCACGGCTACGCGGGGCTCGTCGCACTACGCTTCGCTCCATGTGCTCCTCGGCGGCATAGGCATCACAACCGCATTGAGCGTCGAAAAATTCCATGTGGATGTCCTTGGCAACATCTATCCCGCCCCGCTGGAGACCCGCCGTGACCTGGCGTAGTGTGGTGGTCTCGCGGCCAGCCAGACTGCACCGCGAGCAATCCCGCCTCGCCATTGATCAAGAGCAAACCGCGTTTGTGCCGTTCGAGGACATCGCGGTGATCGTGCTCAATCATCGCGAGATCACGCTCACCCATGCGGTGCTTTCGGCCTGTGGCGAATACGGCATCAGCCTGTTCGCTACAGGGGACACCCACCTCCCAAGTGGTGTGTTCCTGCCGTTTCTGGCGCACTCACGCGCCACGCGGTGGTTGCGTCTGCAACTGGACTTGCCGCGCCCGGTCGCCAAGCAATCGTGGGCCGCGATCGTGCGCAGCAAAATCACCAACCAAGCTATTTGTCTGCGTCTGGCCGGGCACGATGGCGCAGATCGACTGCATTCCTACGCACGACGGGTGCGCTCTGGTGATAGCGGCAAGATGGAAGGTCAGGCGGCCGCATTTTATTTTTCTGCACTTTTCGGTGCACACTTTTCCCGCAATCAAGCCTGCTTCACCAATGCTGCGCTCAATTACGGCTACGCGGTGTTGCGCGGTGCCATTGCTCGTGGACTCGTTGCGCACGGACTGCTGCCCGCGCTTGGTCTCTTTCATGCCAGCGAACAGAATGCCTTCAACCTGGCCGATGACGTGATCGAACCGTTCCGCCCACTGGTGGACTTGTTCGTTTCCAGGCGTGTCACACCGGAGGATGACGACCTGCACCCGCCGGACAAGATAGCGTTGGTCGCTCTTCTCAACGTGGATGTCGACATGCCACGCGGGAGGATGTCGGTACTGTCCGCTATCGAACACGCCATAGAGAGCCTAGCCCGTGTGTACGATGGCGGTGACGAGACACGCTTGGAATTGCCGGTACTGGTAGGACTAGAACAGCACCACCTGGAGTGCTAAAATTATGAGCACGGAGACGAGACGCTTTATGCGCTTACTGGTATTCTTCGACCTTCCCGTTGTCGCCAAGGCCGATCGTCGGGCCTACACCTTATTCCACCGCTTCCTCATCAAGGATGGCTACGACATGATCCAGTTCTCGGTGTATGGTCGCATTCTGAACGGCAACGATGCGATGGAAAAACATATGAAGCGTTTGGAAAACAACCTACCACCGAGGGGGTCGGTGCGCTGCCTCACGCTAACCGAGAAACAGTTCGCTAACATGAAGTTGCTGGTCGGTCTTCTGCCTTTTCAGGAAAAAGCCATCAAGGCCAACCAACTTCTGCTGTTCTGAGCAACGATTTTTCAAACAAAACGCCCACCCAGAGAAGACTGGGCGGGCGTTTTGATAATGCCTATTATAGCTCATCCGGGGTGAGAGAGGGAGCTACAACCTTGGAGTACTTCTCCTTGATCGAAGAGTTATTATAGCTCATCCGGGGTGAGAGAGGGAGCTACAACACATCGGATGGTCTGCCGCGTCACGATCCTATTATAGCTCATCCGGGGTGAGAGAGGGAGCTACAACAGGGGGGTTAGGGTTAATCGGTGACGATCAATTATAGCTCATCCGGGGTGAGAGAGGGAGCTACAACTAGTGCGCTTGCGCAAAATCGTTGTATATCATTATAGCTCATCCGGGGTGAGAGAGGGAGCTACAACCCGCTGGGGAAGACGCGACGCGAGACGGAGATTATAGCTCATCCGGGGTGAGAGAAGGAGCTACAGCGAACTCACAGAATCGGGTATGATTGATCATCATAAACCTTGTGAGGTCTGCTCGTGAAAAAAATGCTGATCGGGGTGTGGCTGATGTTCGGTTTGGGCGGCATCGCACAAGCAGGGGACGATCCTGCCGTTGCCCTGGGCAAGGCCAAATCCTGGCTGTGCATGGGGTGCCACGGTGTCGATGGTAACAGTCTTGCGCCCAATTTTCCCAAATTGGCAGGACAACTCTCCAGCGACCTCATCAAGCAGATCAATGATTTCAAAACAGGACTTCGTAAGAACGACTTGATGTCCAGCGTGGTGGCGCGTGTAGAGGCTGTGGACGTTCCATCCTTGGCTGCCTACTACGCTGCGCAGAAGCGCACCCCCGACAGTATCAACCACCCAGAGTGGGTTGCGCGTGGGCAGAAACTCTTCCTGGAAGGCGATCCCACCAACGGAGTGCCTGCCTGCGTGACCTGTCATGGTCAGACGGGTGCGGGGGGTACCACCCTTGGTGCGGGTGGCGTCACCCTCCACGTCCCTGCCTTGAGCGGACAACATGCTACCTATGTTGCAACCCAACTCCGCGATTTCAAGAGTGGCAAACGGAGCAATGACCCTGACAGCATCATGCGCAACAATGCGGCACACCTGTCCGATGCCGACATCGGTACCTTGGCGGAGTACATCACGGGTATGCAGGTTCAATAGTCTCTCCCTGTTTTTCTTTCTCGAATCACCAGCATTAGCATCAAGAGGTTGCAATGAAGAAACTGGTCGTGTGGTTGATGGCGCTTTGGCTTGTACCGATGTTCGCACTTGCCCTAGAAGAAGGCGTGGAGTACCAGCGGGTACTGCCTCCTGTTCCCTCCCTGACCCAAGCGCCTGGTCGCATGGAGGTGGTGGAAATGTTCTGGTACGGTTGTCCCCACTGTTTTCATTTTGAACCCATCATCACTGCGTGGGCCAGCCACCGCCCAAACAATGTGGATTTTATCCGTGTTCCGGCCATCTTCCGAGCAGACTGGGATCCGTTGGCGCGGGCCTTCTACACGGCTGAGGTGTTGGGTGTGCTGGATCGTATCCATGAGCCTTTGTTTCGTGCCGTGCAGGATCAGCACCGGAAGCTCGACAACGACGATGCCTTGCGTGCCTTTTTCGTCGAACAAGGGATTACAGCAGACGATTTCAACCGTACCTTCCGATCTTTCGTTGTGGAAGTACGCCTCAACCGTGCGCGGGATCTGACCAAACGCTACGGGATTGATGGTGTGCCTGCCATCATCGTCAATGGTACCTATCGAACCAGTGGAACCCTTGCGGGCGCCTTGGAAAAAATACCCTCTGTCATCGATGCCTTACTCCAACAAGAATCGGCACGCCCGATGCCGTAAGCAACGATACAACGTTCGGATGGCAACGACCACACCGCGAAAGCCACGCACGCACCGAGATCCGTTGCCCCGTCTTTGTTCGCTGGAATCGACCCTCCCCCCGACCTCCATCCCTGAGGGGCGGGTTGTGCCCCTGCGCCTCTTGAGCTACAACATCCAAACGGGGATCGCAACCACCCGCCCACACCACTACCTCACCCAAACCTGGAAACAACTCTTGCCCCATGCGCGGCGGATCGGAAACCTCGATCGGATCGCGAGTATTGTGGCCCCCTATGACATTGTTGCCCTCCAGGAGGTAGACGCAGGGAGCCTCCGTACTGGTTTTGTCAACCAGACACAATACCTCGCAAGCCAAGCGTGGTTTCCCTATTGGTATTGTCAGATTAACCGCAATTTTGGAAAATTGGCCCAAGTGAGTCTCGGCCTCCTAAGCCGCCTAGAACCCACCGAGATTTGGAAACACCCTCTGCCAGGCACCATTCCAGGACGGTCAGCGATGATGGCGCGGTTTGGAACTGGGCCAGAAGCTTTGCTCTTCGTGGGTATCCATCTTGCGCTGGGGCGGTACAGCCGAGTGCGCCAGCTTTCCCACTTGGCCAACGTGATCAATCAGCATCGTCATGTGGTAGTGATGGGAGACATGAACTGCCAGGGAGGGAGCGCCGAGATGGATCGCTTGCTCGCCACCACCCGACTGCGTAAACCAAACACGGATCTCTGTACCTTTCCCAGTTGGCGACCGCATTGGCACCTGGATCACATTCTGGTCACGGAAGCCTTGCACGTGACGAGAGAAGAGGTGCTTGATCAGTTCGTCTCGGATCATCTTCCTGTGGCCATGGACGTCGTAGTACCCGCACACATACTAGGGCGTCATCCCAGTGTTTATACGCCAACGCATCGAGCGATTTGTCTTTCGGATAACAAACACCTCTGAGAGGTTTGCAGGGAGCGACAGGCGTACCCGTGCTTTCGCACTCGGCGTTACGGGCGTGTTGCTCCTTCCGCTTGGATTGGTCTTTGGATTTGCGAATTTTTTTACCCAAGAGGAATCCAGCGCACCCGTTCAGCACGCACACCCGCCAAGTGTGTCTACCGCGCCCCACACACACGCACAGGGACACGACTCACACGAAGGAAAAGGGCACACACACGCACAGGAGGGACACCACGGGGAAGGGGAAAAAGAAGCTGAGGAAACCCCTCCGGAGACTTTCGTGGTGCTTGATCTGTTTTCGGAGGCGTTGGAGGCGAGTGTTGCTGGGGTGGGCGTAAAATTGGTGGAACTCAAGCCGAAAGTAGAGCACGTCAGTGACATGTACCAGAACGGAGAAAAGCACAAAGCCTTCTCAAAGGCGCTGGGTATTTCTACGGAGCTTGTCATGCTTGGTGTTTTCATTGAGACCTTTGGCATTAGTGATCTCTTTGTCTCTGCCTTATCCTTCCCAAGCGACTGGATGATGCTGATGGCAAGGTCGAGCATCGGGGTGATGTTGTCCACCAAGGTTGCGCTCCTGGCAGGCGAGAAAGTAGAAGAAGCAACGATGGAGCACTATAAAGAGGATGTGGATGCAGAGTCCAAAACAAGCACGCTAGAAAGAACACATGACCATACACAATAGCAATCTCCCGTTTGGGAGGCGCTGATCTCCCAGAGGATGTGTGTCGGTCTGTGCTGATTGGGTAGATACCGTCTCCTAAAAGTGTGGCGCATACTCAACGGCGCGTTTCTGGATTCAGACTTTCTTAACCTTTTGTTCCACGGAGAACACACAAGTGGGTGAAGCATCCTTTATTTATCATAAAATTGTTGCTGCTGTAAGGGCACGTCCAGGGATCCATCCAGCGATGCTACGTGCCGTTGGTCTTGCCCGTTCATTGGCAGGGGAAGTAACGCTGGTGCACGCAATGGAACGCGAGGAAACCATTGCCCCAGCGCCAGACGTGGTACATCAGCGTTTCAAAGAACTCAAAGCCATTTACCCAAAGATCACGTCCATCTCCTTGGAAACCGGATCGATCTGGAACGTGATCGTAGAAACCGCAAGGAAGACCCATGCGGATCTGGTTGCCATCAGTACCCATATGCATAGTCAATTCGCTGCCTTAGTAGGCACGTACAGCGATCAGGTACTCCACCACGCCGATCGGGATGTGTTAGTCACACGCACCGAGCGTTATACGGTCGATCAAGTACCTGAGAATTATCGCAACATCCTACTTGCAGTCGATTTGCAAGAAAACCACACAACCATTGCGCAACGCGCCATCGCGCTTGCGAAGAATCAGGGTGCACGTTTATCACTCCTACATGTGGTGGATCATTATCCGTCATTGCGGGATAACGATGATGTCCTCAGGGAGGATGTGGATCCCATCGCCCATCAGAGAGAGGTCAAAGGCGCACGTCTTGCGCAGTTTGCACGGGACATTGGGGTAGGTGATGCCACGCAAGAGGTGGTGGTCACAAGCGACGCAGCACACCACGCCATCCCTGCGTACGCAAAAGCCAAAGGGGTGGATCTGGTCGTGATCGGCGCACACAAACCCACCACCATGGATTGGTTGCTGGGATCCATTGCAGACAACGTCGTCCACCATGCACCCTGTGACGTGTTGGTAGTGCACATTCCCAGTTAAGGTTGTTCTGATCGTTCGAGCTGAAGTCTCTGCAGCACCTTGTTGCTGCGGAATCTTTTACGCTTCCGCTTGGCCACAGCCTTGGATCGCTTTTCGGCGAGATCGATGAGCTGATCCTGGGTACTGTGGTGTTCTCCGTCGTCTTTGGTGCGCTGGAGATAACTGCCATCCGGCTGCATGTCCCAGGCACTGCGCTGATCGTTGAACTGGATGTCCAGCACGAGACGTAAATCTTCGCGTAGCTGTTTATCTTCTACGGGGGCGACCACTTCTACACGGCTTTCCAGATTGCGTTTCATGCAATCGGCAGAGCCGATATAGTATTCTTCGTGCCCCCCGTTCTTGAAGTAGAAAATACGACCATGCTCCAAGAAACGACCCACAATGCTCTGAATACGGATTGTTTCACTGACCCCAGGGACACCCGCTCGTACGCGGCAGGTATCGCGCACAATGAGATCGACTTTTACTCCCGCCTGTGATGCTTTATACAGTGCCTCTGCAATGTCTCGATCTTCCAGCGCATTCATTTTGAACTGTATGCACCCGGGATTGTCGGGGCGGTGCAGACGAATTTCACGTGTAATACGTTCCAACAAACCTTTTTTGAGTGTATAGGGCGCGACAAGTAGTTTCCGATAACTGCGCGGCGGTGAATACCCCGTCAGAAAATTAAACAGCTCTGTAATGTCTTGGCTGATCGCAGTATCACAGGTGAGCATACCGAAATCCGTATAGAGGCGTGCGGTATCTGCGTTGTAATTGCCGGTACCGATGTGAACATAGCGACGAATGCGATCAAAATCTTTGCGAACCACCAAAATGATCTTAGAATGGGTTTTTAAGCCTACGACACCATAGGTCACATGGATGCCTTCCATTTCTAGGCGTCGCCCCCACTGGATATTCGCGGCCTCATCAAAACGTGCCTTCACTTCGACCAAGACCGCGACGAGTTTTCCATTGCGTGCGGCATTGATGAGGTGAGCAATGATGCCGGAATCGGCGGAGGTACGGTACAGGGTCATCTTGATCGCGACCACCTTGGGATCCTCGGACGCCGTGCGCAGAAACCGCTCCACAGAGGTTGCGAAAGACTCATAAGGGTGTTGCAGCAAGATAGGCCCGCCGTCTCGAATGACATAAAAAATACTGCGCGGATCCTGAAGACGGGGGTTGTCAATCGGATGATGGGCAGGACTGCGTAGTTCTGGTATATCCAATAGAGCAAGTTGCATCAACCCACGGTGGGCCATCATCCCTTCTACCACATAGACATCACTTGCCTCGTGCAGTCCCAATTCTGCTGCCAACATGCCGCGATGGGCCGCACCCATTCCCTGCATGACCTCTAAGCGCACGATCGGTGCAAATTGACGATCACGCAGTTCCGATTCAATCATTTCTAGCAAGTCGTCTGCTTCTTCTTCGTCCCGTTCCACATTGGCATTGCGGGTCACGCGGAACATTTCACAGGCATGCACTTTCATGCCCGGGAACAAGAGATCCAGATTGTTGATGATCACATCTTCAAGGGTCACATAGGTATGGGTCTTGCCTACTCGTATAAAACGAGGGGTAACTCCCCCACGCAGGGGTACTTTTACACGCGCAAGGTATAGCTCAGTATCACCAGGGAAACTGAGCGTCACCAACACATTCAGTGCCAGGTTAGAAATAAAGGGAAAGGGATGGCCTGGATCCATGGCCAGAGGTGTCACAATGGGGAAAATGTTATTGATATAGTGCTCTCGTAGCTCCGCCTGTACTGCGCTGTCCAGCGCCGTGTAATGACGCACAAAAACGCCATGTTGCTCTAGGAGGCTCAGCACCTCTACCGTGGTGTTGTGTTTGATCGATTCCAATTCGCTCACTACCGCCCGACATTCGATGAGCTGCTGCATTGGTGTGCGACCATCGGGACTCACGGTGTCTACTTTCGCTTGCACCTGCTGCTTCAAACCACCGATGCGTTTCATAAAAAACTCGTCTAAGTTCGAGCTGACAATGGCAATAAACTTGAGACGATCCAGCAACGGCGTGCGCGAATCCTGTGCTTCGTGCAATACCCGTCGGTTAAAGGCAAGCCACGTCAGTTCCCGGCTGAGGTACAGTTCAGGAGCATGGAGATCGACTGGGCTTGCGCCAGCTACGAGAAGTTCGGACGTTGCATCGCTCATGATCTTTCTCGGATGGAATGGGGGGTATTTAGGTTTTGAGCACAGCACTCAATCGATCGCACAGCGTCTTCAAAACTTTGATACGAGCATACCGTTTATCATTGGCCTCTACCAGTATCCAGGGTGCTCGATGGGTGCTGGTACGTTCGACCATGTCGTGCACAGCCTGTTCATAATGCGCCCATTGTGCACGGTTGCGCCAATCTTCGTCCGTGATTTTATAGTGTTTGTAGGGAGTCCCTTGGCGCTCTTTGAAGCGGCGCAACTGTTCTTCTTCGGTGATGTGCAGCCAATATTTTACCACCAACATTCCATGCTCGTGGAGTTGCTCTTCAAAGTCTGTGATTTCCGCATAGGCACGCATCCACCCCGGGGGTGGGGTGAATCCCTCGACCCGCTCTACGAGTACCCTGCCGTACCAAGAACGGTCAAAAATAATGACCCTGCCTCGGCGTGGCAGGTGCCGCCAAAATCGCCATAGGTAATGGTGTGCCCGTTCCTCATCGGTAGGTGCCGCAATGGGGATGACTTGGTAATCCCGTGCATCTAAGGCACCTGTGACCCGCCGGATGGCTCCACCCTTTCCAGCCGCATCCCAGCCCTCGAAAACCACAACCAGCGAACACCCACCCTGTTTGGCGCGGCGAAACAAACGGTTGAGTTTTCCCTGCAGCTCTTCCAGGCGTACCAGGTACGCAGCTTTATCGAGCTGAAGGGTGCCATCCAATGGTGACAAAAGGTCGCTCCGTACCGAATCTGCAGGGCGTTCTACGGTCACTGGAAGGACTGCTTGCGTCTCTTTGGGCGCTAAGCGTTGGCGAATGGCATCGCGCAGCATCCGCCCTACGATGACCTCTCGATAATGCGGATCGTATCCTTCCACAATCGTCCAGGGGACGATGGCGGTCTTCTGTAGTGCCTGTTCGGAGGCATCCATAAACCGATCGTACCACTTGCAATGCTTGCGATCCTTTTCGGTGATACGCCAGCGTGTGCGGGGATCTTTTGCGAGGCTTTCGATGCGCTCTTTTTGGGCTTTTTTGCCTAAGTGCATCCAAAACTTGATCAAGAGCGTACCGTCTTCTACCAGCATCCGTTCAAAGGCCGCGATACGCCCCAGGTGTTGTTCAAACGTGGCGGTCTTGGTCAGGCCATAGACGCGATCAAGAATAGGGCGCGAGTACCAAGAACTCAGAAACAATCCAATGCGTCCCTTGGGGGGCAGTTCACGCCAGAAGCGCCAAAACGCGGGACGTTCTTGCTCTTCGTCAGAGGGATCACCGAAGGCGCGGGTCACAATGCCTCGCGGATCCATCCACGCATTCAGGAGGTTGACGGTCTCGCCCTTGCCTGCGCCATCGACGCCTTGGAACAGCACGATGACGGAGAAATCCGCTTCCCGTAGCGCGTCTTGGAGTTGCAGAAGTTCTGTCCGCAGCACGACCACTTCCTTGCGGTAGTCTGCCTCGGAGATCGTGTGATGCAATTCAGCCGTTTCAAACATGGGAATAGCCTATCTGCGTGCGCAAGGTAGGGCAATGGTTTAGCGCAAAAGTTTTAGCAGCGTAGCACATCCGGCCCAGGTTTTCGTGGCGAAAAAGGTTTGGAGCCTGGTTACTCCCGAGGATGCGATCTAACACGGCTGCTCGTTGATAACGTTAATAACGTTGATAACCTAGTTGACAAGCAACAATCAATCCCGTAACTTTTCTATATCGTCGGATTGTTGCGTTGACGATACTCACCAGAGCCTCACCTGCCCCGTCTACACGGGAGTCGGTGGGGCTTTTTTTTTGCCCAAAGACCCCTTCCGTTGATTCGGATTCGGCTATCTAGGAGAATATTGTATGATCTCTTTCCAGTCCTCTCGATCCAGCCACACCCCTGCTGAGACGGAGTACCGTGCGTGGCTTAAAACAGGCAGTGGGCTGATTGGGTACCTCCTCCGTCAAGAGGAAGCGGATCAGCGTCGCATGCCTTCTCACGTTACCGGGCTTGCGGGGATGGCATCGGCACCAGCCTGCCGCTGTTCCAAGCCATGGAAGTGTACTTGCAGCAGAACGGCCTATTTTGGTGGACTCGTCAAAGCACCGCCTGGGCCACCCACCCGCGATACCGGCATGATCAACGTCCGGCACAATGGTGGGTATGTCCTACCCGCGCAAACCGTTCGTGCGGTTGTGGGTGTGCGCGTGTTGAACGATTTGGTTCAGCGTACTACCGGAAGGCGTCCCGTACCCATTCGGGCGATTCCCATTCCTCGCGGATTGGTTGGATTCGCCCCAGGCTATGTTGATGGGGGTGATTTAGGGGGCAGTGATTTTAGCAGTGATTTGGCGCAGGCCGCCCTCACAGATTCCACGCCGATCAGTTTTGATCAGCCTAGCACCTCAGACTGGGCGAGCAAAACAAAATCAGGCCCCGAACCGATCTCGCTGTGGGAGTATCTCTCTCCGAAGAACATCTCCTGCCACTGTCTGACCATACCGAGATAACCGTTGTTAAGTATTGCCACCTTGACAGGCAGTTTATATACAACAGCCGTAGCAAGTTCCTGAATGTTCATCTGGATACTTCCATCTCCCGCTATATCTATTACCAGGCTGTCCGGCTTTGCGAGCTGTACGCCTATAGCTGCCGGCAATCCGTAACCCATAGTACCCAAACCGCCCGATGTCAGGAAATGGCGCGGCTTGTCATACTTGTAATACTGCCACGCCCACATCTGGTTCTGCCCGACCTCAGTCGTGATAATGGCGTCCCCTCCTGTCAGCTCATATATCTTTTCTACAACAAACTGGGGCTTGATAACTTCATCGCTATGAACATAGG
>CAIJYR010000133.1 GCA_903824965.1 uncultured Thiotrichales bacterium | reverse complement strand
TACACCCAAGCCCTAGGCTCGCCCTCGTGGGAGGTGGACAACGGTGCGACTTTGAACAACAACGCTGGTTTGACCATCGACGGCACCCTTACCTGGAACGGCGGCACCCTGACGGGAGTGGGCCCGTTCAACAACACAGGAACGGTCACGATCAATGCCAATGGCAGTACAACGGGAAGCAATCCCCCTAGCTCGCAGACAATCTTAGCCGTTGGCTCGGACGGCACCGATACCGGCAGTTACCTGATCAACCAAGGGGCTGTACTGCGTTTCAGCAGTGGTACCCGTACGTTCAACCAGGGGGTATTGATGAGCGGCGCTGGTGCGTTCCAGTTGGCATGCGGAACGCTGAACATCACAACCGTCTATACCCAAGCCCTAGGCTCGCCCTCCTGGGAGATAGATGGTGGGGCGACCCTGAATAGCAACGCTGGATTGACTTTAGGCGGTGGTTTTACCCTGACAGGAGGTACTGTTGGGGTGGCTGGCGATTTTAGCGCGGCACAATACCATCAATCTGGCGGGACATTGATGGCGTTCAATTTCACCACAACCCACCAGTTTACGCAGAGCGCAGGTAGCATCACCCTCTCGGGCAATGCTACGGTGAGCCAATCGCAAGGTGACATTCGCATTGCGGGGCTAAGTGCCTCTTCTGGTGAGGTCACATTGACGGCGACTAAGGGGGCCATCCTGCAAACAGGCTCTCTGGTGGGTGGGAGCCTAGCACTCGATGCCACGGATGGTATCAAGCTCGACAACGGTGGCAACCACCTCTCTACGTTCAGCGCCATCAACCGCACCCATGGGGATATTCTCCTCACCAACACAGGAAATCTGCTCGTCTCGCATATTGAACAGGGCGGTGGTTCCGTCATCCTCCACAATGCGGGCCTCAGGGTAGGTGCCGAGCAAAAGACCGCCCTCCTGCTGGTGTATGGTACCCTGACGGCGACCGATGACATTCTCCTCGATAACATTGGAGGGGTCTTCATCGGTGCTCCGATCCCAAGTGCGAGCACGAGTTCCACTACGAGTGCTAGCAGCGCAGGTGGATCAGGCACGACACAGACCACCGTTGCTTCTGCCACGCTCTCGGCGGGCGGGGAGGTCTCTGTCACGACCCACAGCCCGCTGACGGTGGGAGGGCAGATCACCGCCGTCCACGGGATTGACTTGAATGCAGCAACGCCCGTCCCTGGAGAGACACCAGAACCAGGTGCGTCCAGCACACTCACTATTCTTGCAGGTGCGACGCTGCAAGCAACCCAGGGACATGTGTCGCTGCAAGCGGCTGACAGCATTGTGGCCAATGGTACGCTCATATCTGGGGTTGGAAATACTGCGTTTGGTGCACCCAATGTGAGCGGTTCTGCAGCACCTGTGTCCTCCTCACAAGTCGCGGCAGTCAACAACCAGATCGCAGGGGATCTCCAACACATGCTTGCCCCCCCCCCGCCCCCTCCGCCTCCTCCGCCTGGTACCTGGGGCAGTTCACCGCCGCCTCCCCCCCCCTCGGGACAGGAGAATGCTGGGATGCCTCCGCCTCCGCCGCCAGGACAGGACAACGGTGGTGGCGCACCGCCTCCCCATCAGGACGCCAACGGATCGGATACTGGCCAGGGCCATCAGCACGAAGGCAATGGCGAGAAAGACGACAAGGATGACAAAAAAGGCAAGGGAAATGGGACAGAGGGTACTGAGCACTCCCAAAAGAAACAGGGAGATGCTCCGCAGAAGAAGTATTGCAATTAACGGTTGGCGATGCCCACGGAAGGGGGCGTGGATTGAAACACACAGACAAACCGAACATTTCTTGGGAGTCCGAATGCCTATTTTACCCGTCCTGTTCGCGATCCTATTGGTCGGAGGATCACCCGCTGCGCTTGCTGATCCTGCTCCAGAGTCGGCCCCTGTGGTGCGCTTTGCCATTGCCCATTTTCAGGTGGAGGGCAACACCCTGTTGTCTGCCACAGAACTGGGGTCTCTTTTTGCACCCTACACAGGAAGCGCAAAGGACTTCAGTGATGTGCAGCACGCACTGGAAGCCCTAGAGGCGACTTATCACGATCGTGGGTATACGGCCATTCAGGTCTATTTGCCAGAACAAGCGTTGGTGGGCGGAACGGTGCGTCTCGCCGTGGTGGAAGCCCATGTCCGAAACGTGAACGTACAAGACAATCATTATTTCAGCACTAACAATATCCTAGCGAGTCTTCCTGATTTGCATATAGGAAATCCTCCCAATTTGCACAAACTCTCGTCCAGTTTACGCATCGCTAACGAGAATCCCGCCAAGAAAATTGCACTAGAAATGCAGGCAACGGATATGGACAGTTTGGTGGATGCACGGATCAAGGTACAGGATGAAAATCCTTGGCGACTGGGCTTTACTGTTGATAATACAGGCACACCCCAGTCGGGTCGCAGTCACTATGGCGTCACGCTCCAAAATGCCAACATAGCGGATTTGGATCATGTGCTCAATCTACAATACACCACATCCTCCGATGGGCCGAAGGTCAGTATTTATGGTCTTGGGTACCATATTCCGCTGTATCGGTTCGGCAGCTCTATCGACCTGTTCGGTGGATACTCTGATGTTGCTTCTGGCGTCCTGGACAATACCCCGATCACCGGTCGTGGAACGGTCTTTGGCGCACGCTACAACCAGGATCTTGGACGCAAAGGGGAGTATACACACCGATTGATTTATGGAATTGACTACAAACAATACGAGGGCATTCCGCTCGCGGTGGGTCTCGCAGCGGCGTACCCCACGACCGTATTGCCCTTGAGTCTCAGCTACACGGGTACCTGGGCGCTCCCGACGAGCACCACAGTGTTTTCTGCGGGGTTCTTCCAGAATGTGCCCACTGGCCCCCACAGCAGTGACGCTGACCTTCAGTCGGCTATTCAGATCACTCGATCGGGGGTCGGTGCGTCTGCACACTATGGTGGGGTACGTTACAGTGCTAGCCTCAACTATGTGCTTCCGGCCGATTGGTCGCTGCGCACTGCGGTCACAGGTCAATATACCAACGATGCCCTGATCTCTGGCGAACAAATTGGCTTGACAGGAGCAAGCGCAGTGCGCGGTTTCCCAGAACGATCTGCTGCCACTGATCGAGGCGCGTTTGGCAACCTGGAGTTGTATACCCCTGAATTGTGCGCAGGGCGTTGGGGGAGCAATTGTCGCTTGCTGGCCTTTGCGGATCACGGTGAAGGGCACACACTGGGGGTCGGAAATGCTTCCGTGGGGAGCGTTGGCATCGGTCTGCGACTCAACGTCGGCAAGCACGTAACTGCCACCCTGGATGGTGCACAAGTGTTGGATGCCTCAGGCAGTGCGGTCGGAACCCCACACAAAGAGAGCGCACGCTACCTACACTTTCAAATGGGAGCAAACTTCTAATGCCAAGGTCTACGACTACTGGTGCAGGTCTGTTGGCAGGCTGCCTTTTGGCTGCCGGAGGGTTTCTGTGTCTTGGAACCGATGCGCTTGCAGCTGATCCGGCGGGTGTGTCCACCCCACACAGGGCTGGCCCCTCCGTGCACACATTGCCCGTGGGGGGTACCACCCAGGTACACACGGCACACGATGCTCGACTGCGGTATCGATCCACGACACCGCACATCTGTACCGTGCACGGCAACACGGTAACCGGCCTCCTGACAGGTACCTGCATCCTTGTGGCGACCCGCACGGGGGGCGGCCATGTGACCAAGCGTATTGCCGTTACACAAGGGAGCGCGGCAGTGGCAGCACCGTCTCACGTGCCTGCTCCGGCGACCCCTGAAACCCCTGCCGAAGAGGGGAAAACCGCGTCACCCGCGCAGACCGCAGCAAGCCCCAGATCCAGCGATGAGGATAAAACTGCGCCACCCGCGCAGACCGCAGCAAGCCCCAGATCCGCCGAGGAGGGTCAAATTGTGCCGCCCGCGCAGACAACAGCCACGCCAACAACAGTACCTCCTGCAACAGGAGGCGTGGGTGTCGTGACCAATACCAGTGGCCCCCTATTCGCGACCACAGCAAATGGTGCGCAGAGATCCCTTGCGCCACACTCTAGCGTCCATGCTGGGGATACGCTTACCACTCCCGAGACAACCTACGCTCGTATTCAATTTGCAGATAATGGTGAAATCACACTGCGTCCCAATACACAATTCAAAGTGGAAGAATTCCACTACAACGCCAAAGAACCAGAGCAAAGCAGTGCTTTTTTCAACCTCCTGAAAGGGGGACTGCGTGCGATTTCTGGCATCATTGGCAAATCCGGCAACCACGACCGATATCGGATGAACGCAGCCTCCGCCACCATTGGAATTCGCGGTACCATTTATGGGGCTACCCTGTGTCAGGGGGGATCTTGCGGCGCCTCCATCCCTGAGGGTTTGCATGTAGACGTGAGCCAAGGTGCCATTGTGGTCAGTAATCCTTCGGGCACACAACAGGTCAATACCGGACAATTTGGCTACGTACAAAATGCCAATGCCAAACCTGTCCTCCTGCCAGCCAATCCAGGGGTCAAATTTAACCCGCCGCCTGCCCTCACGATCGGAACCCATTCTGGGGCGGCGGGTGGTGGTGGAGGCCCCTCAATGGGGGGAGGTGGTTGCGAAGTCCATTAGATGTCTCAACAGATGCCTCAACGATTGTGGGCTGTGGTACCGGCTGCAGGCCGTGGTACGCGCTTTGGGTCGGAGGTTCCCAAACAATACGGTCTCCTCACCGGGCGGACGGTCATTGAGCATACCTTGGCGGTGCTTTGCCGCCACCCGGATCTGGCGGGTGTGGTCGTGGCGCTCTCTGCCGGGGATGAATACTGGCCACGCTTAGGGTTGGATCTACCCGTACCCCTCTATGCGGTGGTGGGGGGAGCGGAGCGCGTTCATTCGGTATTAGCTGCTTTGTCGCGCTTGGAGAGCCTAGCTGCACCAGAGGACTGGGTGCTGGTACATGATGTTGCGCGTCCCTGTTTGCGTGACACAGATCTCAAGCATTTGGTGGCAACGCTGATCGATCATCCAGTGGGCGGGTTGTTGGCCATGCCAGTGACAGACACGGTGAAGCGTGTCAATGCTGCTGGTGAAGTCCTGGAAACGGTTTCTCGCACGGGACTGTGGCGTGCGGCAACCCCACAGATGTTCCGTTTGGAGCCTTTGCGTACAGCACTCCATGCAGCCCTCGCAGCAGGGTGGATGCCGACGGACGAAGCTGCTGCCATGGAGGCACAAGGCCATCGGCCACAGGTTGTGGCGGGGCATTCAGACAATCTAAAAATCACCCACCCCGAAGATTTGGCCCTAGCAGAACTTTTGATGCAGGCCCAAAATACGGTGCTGGGCCTATAGCAAGGGCACCATAAAATGATTGCCTGGTTTTCCGATTAAATCCCTCCCCGAGGCAAGCCGGGGAGGGGATGGAGGATGGGTTGAGATTTTGACTTATCTTCTTTTTATGTGACTTAAGCTATATTGTGAGACAGCTATGAAAATTGCGATGGTCGGTTTGGGACGGATGGGTGGCAATATGGCCCGTCGTTTGCGGAGGGGTGGGGTTGAAGTGGTCGGCTACAACCGTACCTTTCGGGTGACGGAAGCGTTGGCGGAGGAAGTCGGCATCGTTCCGGCAGCAACCCTCCCCGAAGTGGTGCGTCAACTGACCGCTCCACGATTGATCTGGCTCATGTTGCCTGCCGGTGACTCGACGGAGGAAGCCATCCGCGCCCTGTTGCCTCTGCTGACGCCAGGGGATGTAATCGTAGAGGGTGGCAATGCCTGGTACAAGGACAGCAAACGACGCGGGGCATGGCTTGCGGAGCAGGGGATCGGCTTTGTGGACGCGGGTACTTCGGGAGGGGTCTGGGGATTGGACAATGGGTACTGTTTGATGGTCGGGGGAGACGCCCACGACGTGGTGATCATAGAACCCCTCCTGAAGATCCTTGCCCCTGCTCCAGACCGTGGATGGGCACATGTCGGGCCAGTCGGTGCTGGGCATTTTGTCAAGATGATCCACAATGGCATTGAATACGGCATGATGCAATCGATTGCGGAGGGCTTTGCGCTGCTGCGTGGCAATCCTGGATTTGACTTAGATCTCGCGCAACTGTCTGAGTTGTGGCGGCATGGATCGGTGGTGCGTTCTTGGTTGCTGGATCTGACGGCAACCGCTCTCAAGGGGGATACCGATCTGAGCGGGATCGCTCCTGTAGTGGCCGATTCAGGGGAGGGACGCTGGACTGTACTAGAATCGGTCGAACAAGGAATCCCAGCCCCCGTACTGGCCTTGTCTCTGCAAATGCGTTTTGCCAGCCGAGACGATGGCTATGGGAATCGCTTGCTGGCCATGATGCGAAATGCCTTTGGGGGCCATGCCATTGCGCCAGAGAAGTGAAATAGACATGCAATTTTTTGACTGTATATTAAAAAAAGAACGGGAGTTGGTTTTGACTTGTCTTTTCAAGAGCAAAAAGCAAGATCAAACAACCCTGTCTCCCTTCACATGGCTACCGTATGCACACATCTTTGTAACCCATGGATGATGCGAGAGAAAAACCGCAAGGTTGTTCGTTCGGGCGCATCAGAATTGTCTTTATCGTTCAATCTGCTAGATCGTGTTCGAGAAAGATGTGTGCATGCGGTAGCTCCCTTCACATGGAAGGGGTGTACTCTCTATTAAGGGTGACAAGGGTGACAAATGGCCGTTTGGAAGCGCGGATCCCTCAGAGAGTATAGCAGCATCGTCGAAGTGTTCCAGAAAATAATAGACCCAATCATCGTTGCCTTAACAGGTATCACGGTCTATGCTGTTCGTGTAGGGGAATGGCCCATGCAACCACAGTATCGCATGGTATTCGTTTTGTCATTTCTAATAACCGCCTTGGTCTTCCCTTTTTATGATATCTATCGATCATGGCGAGTGGCTAGCATTGGCAGAGAACTTGCTAATATTACGATCGCTTGGAGTATGGTGGTCGTTCTTTTGTTGGTAGCTGCCTTTCTTTCGAAGAGTGGTGCAGAATATTCAAGATTATGGTTTATTTTCTGGTTCTTGTTGTGCTGGGGTTCCTTCATTGTTTATCGTATTGCACTGCGTATCGTTCTGCGCTTGATGCGTCGAGCAGACTGGAACACACGCAATGTGGTCATCGTAGGTGCTACTGAGCTTGGTTCCGAGGTTGTGCGTGGACTCGCCAACACCCCCTGGACAGGCCTAAAAGTAGTTGGTTTCATTGACGACCATCCAGAGATGCAAGATAAAACCTGCGAGAATATTCCGGTACTTGGCTCTTCTTCCCTACTGAAAGACTTGCTGGATCGTCATGTGGCTGACGAAGTGTGGCTTGCTCTTCCGCTCAGAGAAGAACAACGCATGAAGGAAATTTTATTTGATTTGCGTAATTCGACAGCCAACATCCGTTTTATTCCAGATATCTTTGGGTTTAGGCTGTTTAGCCATTCTATTCATGAAATTTCTGGGATTCCAGTGCTGGATCTCAATGTCACGCCGATGTCTGGGATGAATCGCGTGCTCAAAGCAATGGAGGATCGGGTGTTGTCTCTCCTGATCCTCTTGGTGATTTCTCCCCTGTTGATACTCATTGCGGTTGGTGTGAAGTTGTCCTCTCCGGGGCCAGTTTTGTTCCGACAATTACGCCATGGTTGGGACGGAAAACCCATTGAGGTCTACAAGTTCCGATCGATGATCGTTCATGCCGAACCCAAGGGGGTCATTACCCAAGCACAGCGGGAAGATCCACGGATTACTCGCATTGGGAAATTCTTGCGTCGCACCAGTTTCGATGAGCTTCCACAATTTATCAATGTACTCCAAGGCCGTATGTCCATCGTTGGGCCTCGCCCACACGCCATGGAACACAACGAACAGTATAAAGATCTGATCCATGCGTATATGCAACGCCACCGCGTTAAACCCGGCATCACAGGGTGGGCACAAGTCAACGGCTGGCGAGGAGAAACCGACACCCTCGATAAGATGCGCAAACGTGTGGAGTATGATTTGTACTATATCGAGCACTGGTCGATTGGGTTCGATTTACGTATCATTGCAATGACCATCCTGTCCGGCTTCTTCGGACGGAATGCCTATTAGCACAGCCGCCACTTGCCTAGGGTTCGTATATGCGTGGTGCGAAAAACATCTTCTTGGTAGGGCTGATGGGGGCTGGCAAAACCACTGTCGGGCGACAACTCGCCTGTGCGTTACGCCTCCCCTTCGAGGACAGCGACCGCGTGATTGAAGCGCGTGCTGGCGCGACCGTCTCCCTCCTGTTTGAACAGGAAGGCGAAGCCGCGTTTCGCGTGCGTGAAAAAACGATCATCCACGAACTGACTGCTGGCAATGGGCTTGTCCTGGCTACAGGGGGCGGGGTTGTGTTGGATATAGACAACCGCACTTGTCTGACAACACGCGGTTGTGTGGTTTATCTACGCACGCCCATAGACATCCTCGTGGCGCGTACCGCGCACGACCGCAACCGACCCCTGCTCCAATGCACCGATCCACATACCCGACTCCAAGAATTGCTCAAAATCCGTGAACCGCTCTATCGTGAAGTGGCCGATGTGATCTTGGATACCAGCAACCGCAGCATCCGTATCGTGGTCAAAGAACTGTTGCAACGTCTTAGCCGTTACACACGTTCATGAACCAACGCACTGATCCGGTCTTATGGTGGCTTGCCTGCTTCTGGTTGGTGGTTCTTGGCGTTGGTTGGTGGATGGCAGACAATTGGCTTAACCTGCAAGACAATCCCAATCGACAAACCACCGTCACCGCCGAAGGTGATCTGGTACTAAAACGCAATCGGGAAGGGCATTATATGGCCGAAGGGGAAATCAACGGCCATCCCGTTGTGTTTATGATAGACACAGGGGCCACCGAGGTAGCACTCTCCTCGGCGCTCGCACGAGAACTCTCGCTCCCTCGTGGTGAAGCCATCGAACTCAATACCGCGAATGGCATGGCCACTGGTTTCAAAACTCACCTAGAGACGGTACACCTAGGGAACATTGAAATGCGCAATGTACATGCAGTATTCTCCGAACAGATGATGGACAATGTCGTATTGCTGGGGATGAGTTTCTTGAAACATCTGGAGTTTACCCAGCGTGACAATCGACTCTTTTTGCATCTTCCCTCAGATGCTCACGCCAGATTCTAACGCTTGCTTCAACCTTGTGGATACCCACCATGCCTACCCTATTCGACCCTTTACAATTGGGTGAATTGACCCTTCCCAACCGGATCATCATGGCACCGCTGACACGCTGCCGTGCCGGTGTCGAGCGAATCCCCAACGCGCTGATGGCAAACCATTATGTCCAACGTGCCAACGCAGGGCTGATACTCTCAGAAGCAACCGTTGTAACGCCGATGGGCATTGGATATCCGAATACCCCTGGCATTTGGTCTTCAGCACAGGTGGCGGGTTGGCGACTGGTCACACACGCGGTGCATGAGGCGGGTGGCCGGATCTTCTTGCAACTGTGGCATGTGGGTCGCGTTTCCCATCCGACGTATCTCAACGGTGCGCTGCCCGTTGCACCGAGTGCCATTGCTCCCCGTGGGAATGTCAATCTGATTCGTCCGGAAACCCCCTACGTTGTGCCACGCGCCCTAGAAAGGCACGAGATTCCAGAACTAGTCGCGGCCTACAAAAAAGGGGCCGAAAATGCCCAAGCTGCCGGTTTCGATGGCGTTGAGATCCATGGCGCCAACGGATATCTCTTGGATCAATTTTTACAGGACAGCACGAACCAACGTACTGATGACTATGGTGGTTCCCTCGAAAACCGTGCGAGGTTTATGCTCGAAGTCGTGGATGCAGCCATTGCCGTGTGGGGTGCGGGCCGTGTTGGGCTGCACATTGCGCCGCGTGGAGATGCGCAAAGCATGGGGGATTCCAATCCAGCGGCCACGTTTGGCTATCTTGCCCAAGAGGTCGGTCGACGTGGCCTGGCGTTCCTGTTCGCACGCGAGTCTGTGGGCGCGGACAGCCTAGGCCCAGCACTCAAACAGGCGTTTCAGGGATGTTATATCGCCAACGAAGGATTCACGCAAGAAAGCGCAGAAGCTATCCTGGCGCGTGGGGATGCAGACGCAGTTTCATTCGGGAAATTATACATCGCCAATCCTGATCTCCCCAAGCGTTTCGCCCTGCATGCCCCCATGAATGCACTGAACCCAGCCTTGTTGTTCCACGGCGGTGGCGCAGAGGGCTATACTGACTATCCCAGTCTATCCTAGCTCTGTCCTAGCCTGTAGGCCAAAAAGAAAAAGGCGCAATAAACGTGTTGAATGCGAATACGTTGGTCGATTTGTGTGCGATGCCCGATGTTCGTGGGCATTATGGCCCCTATGGTGGGCGGTTTGTAGCCGAAACGTTGATGGCTCCCCTAGAGGAATTAAACGCCGCCTATACCCGTTATCGCCACGATCCAGCGTTCCAGGCCGAACTGGATGCCGATCTTGCACACTACGTAGGGCGACCTTCCCCCCTGTACCATGCCGAACGTCTCTCTAGGGAACTCGGCGGCGCACAGATCTATCTTAAACGCGAAGACCTGAACCACACCGGCGCACACAAGGTCAACAACACGGTAGGCCAGGCGCTCCTCGCCAAGCGTATGGGAAAACGCCGCGTCATCGCAGAAACCGGTGCCGGTCAGCACGGGGTCGCAACCGCAACGGTGGCCGCCCGTCTTGGCATGGAGTGCGTGGTGTACATGGGCGAAGAGGATATACGTCGCCAAGCGATCAACGTCTACCGCATGAAACTCCTCGGTGCTACCGTAGTACCCGTGACCTCCGGATCACGAACCCTCAAGGACGCCCTCAACGAGGCCATGCGTGACTGGGTCACACACGTCGACGATACTTTTTATATCATCGGTACCGTAGCTGGCCCTCATCCCTATCCTGCCATGGTGCGCGATTTCCAGGCCATCATTGGGCGTGAAGCCCGAGTCCAGTGTTTACAACAGACAGGAGGTCTCCCCAACGCCTTGATTGCTTGCGTGGGAGGCGGATCCAACGCCATTGGGTTGTTTCATCCGTTTCTCAATGATGCGAGTGTAGCGTTGTATGGTGTGGAGGCGTCTGGCGACGGTATCTCGACCGGACGCCATGCCGCCCCCTTGAATGCGGGTCGGCCGGGGGTGCTGCATGGCAACCGTACCTACTTGATGGAAGATGAGGATGGGCAGATCCTGGAAACCCATTCGATTTCTGCGGGCCTCGATTACCCTGGGGTCGGCCCCGAACACGCATGGCTTAAGGACATCGGCCGCGCCCTTTATGTAGGCGCAACGGATACAGAGGCATTGGATGCGTTTCATCGGCTGACGCGGACGGAGGGGATCCTGCCTGCTTTAGAATCGGCCCATGCGATTGCCTACGCGATTCGTTTTGCACCCACCTTGCCACCCGATCAAACCATTGTTGTCAACCTCTCAGGACGGGGTGACAAGGACATTCATACGGTGGCCGCTCACGAAGGAATCACGGCATGAGCCGAATCACGAACACTTTTGCTGAACTCCGCAAGCGCGGTCGTAAAGCCCTGATCCCCTTTGTGGTCGCTGGCGATCCCAGTCCCACAGAAACGGTGCCCCTGATGCACGCCTTGGTGCAAGCGGGGGCCGATGTCTTAGAGCTGGGCGTGCCTTTTTCTGATCCGATGGCCGATGGCCCTGTGATCCAGCGTGCGAGTGAACGAGCCTTGGCGCAGCACGTTCGCTTGCGGGATGTGCTGGAGATGGTGCAAGTCTTTCGTCAAACGGATGACCATACGCCTGTGGTGCTGATGGGCTATCTGAACCCTGTGGAAGCGATGGGATACCAGACCTTTGCCCGTGCTGCGGTGGTGGCTGGTGTGGACGGTGTACTGACCGTTGATTTGCCCCCTGAAGAGTCGGAATATCTGGTGGCGGCCCTGCACGAGGTCGCGATCGACCCGATTTTTCTGCTTGCGCCGACCTCGACGCCCGATCGCATTGCGATGATCGGTAAGGTTGCCAGCGGGTTTGTGTACTACGTGTCGCTCAAAGGGGTGACGGGTGCGGCCAACCTAGAGATTGACACGGTGAACACAAAGCTTGCGGAAGTGCGCCGTACCATCGATCTGCCCATTGGGGTTGGTTTTGGCGTTCGCGATGCACCTACGGCGGCGGCTGTGGCGCAGGTTGCGGATGCTGTGGTGGTTGGCAGTGCGTTGGTATCGCGCATAGAGCAATTGGCATCGATCCCAGAAGTAGCCGCGTTTGTTGCTGAACTGCGGGCTGCCATGGATGGATCCGGATCCTCATGCGCTACGGTTCGGTAGGGAGAGAATGCGATGTCTGATACGCTAGGTTGGTTTCAAAAACTCTTGCCTTCCCGTATTCGCACCGAGGGCGGCAACAAAAAAGTGCCCGAAGGGCTGTGGACAAAGTGTGTCGTGTGCAACGCGGTACTGTATCGAGCAGAATTAGAACGTAACCTGGAGGTTTGTCCCAACTGTTCCCACCACATGCGTATTGGTGCGCGGGGTCGTTTGAACCGTTTTCTTGATCCAGAACCACGCGAAGAAATTGCGGCTGGTTTGGAGCCGATTGACCTGCTCAAATTTCGAGACAGCAAACGCTACAAAGATCGCCTTGTCCAGGCACAAAAGGATACTGGCGAGAAAGATGCCTTGGTGGTCATCAAAGGGACGGTAGAAGGCTTTCCTTTGGTGGTTGCGGCATTTGAGTTTCGTTTTATGGGGGGGTCGATGGGGTCAGTGGTTGGAGAACGTTTTGTGCGTGCGGTTGACTGTGCCCATGAGTGGGGGATACCCCTGGTGTGTTTCTCGGCCAGTGGTGGCGCACGGATGCAGGAGGCATTAATATCGCTCATGCAAATGGCCAAGACCTCTGCCGCTTTGGGAAAGCTGTCTCGTGCAGGGATTCCCTTTGTTTCCGTGCTCACCGATCCGACCATGGGGGGGGTTTCAGCGAGTCTTGCGATGCTGGGGGATATTAACATCGCTGAACCCAAGGCGCTCATTGGTTTTGCGGGGCCGAGGGTCATTGAACAGACGGTGCGTGAAACCCTGCCGGAGGGTTTTCAACGTGCTGAGTTTTTGTTGGAGCATGGTGCCATTGATATGATTGTAGATCGCAGAGAGATGCGTAGCCGCATTGTACGATTGTTGTCCATGCTTACCCATCGTCCTATTACGGTGGGATAATTTGATGTTAGACATAGCCCCTCTCCTTTCAGGAGAGGGGCTGGGGAGAGTGAGTCATCTAGGTTTGGCTTGGTCTTGATTGATGTTGTTATTTGAGAACAATAACAATAATTAACTCTAGAGGCTCAAAATGAATAGATGCGCGTCTAACGTTGCACGCAGAACGGCTGCATCAGAGTTAAATGGTTCCATCTATGTATCCGAGAATTCAGAAATAGAAAATGTGCACAATCACATTGTTCCATTAGTCTTTTCATTTTTCTCTGGCGCAGGATTTCTAGATCTTGGTTTTGAGAAAGCCGGTTTTGAAATTGGTTACGTGAATGAGGTGCATAAGCCATTTCTCGACGCTTACAAGCACTCCAGAAAGGTTATGGGTATCTCAAAACCAATCCACGGCTATTTTGAAGGTGATATTGAATCATGCCTTTATGGAAATGAAGCAAGCCGATTAAGTGAGCTTGTCAGAATGGCAAGAAAAGATAATCGCATTGTTGGGTTTATTGGAGGCCCACCATGTCCAGACTTTTCCGTTGGTGGTAAAAACCGTGGCCAGCATGGTGAGAACGGAAAATTGTCCAAGATATACATTGACTTAATATGTGCACAGAAGCCGGATTTTTTTATTTTCGAGAACGTGAAGGGACTGTATCGCACAACAAAACACAGGGAGTTCTTTGATGCGATAAAAAAACAACTCCGCAAGGCTGGATATGGCTGCACAGAAAGACTTATCAATGCGATTGAATATGGTGCTCCACAAGATCGTGAACGTATAATTCTTTTCGGCGCTCTGTCTACACAAGCAAAAATAAATCTGCCAAAATTCGACTGGCTCTCACACACGCGACACCATGAGCGTAATGCGTTAAGCTATCCGTGGCCGGAGGCAGAGCCAGTTGCAATAATACGCAAAAGACCCGACATAATTCCTATTGGACTAACCATCCAATACTGGTTTGAAAAGAATAATGTTGAACACCACCCAAATTCACAACACCAATTTAAGCCGAGAGCTGGTCTATCAAAATTCATAACTATCTATGAGGGCGATGACAGTAAGAAATCGTACAAGCGACTGCACCGTTGGAGGTATTCCCCAACGGCTGCGTATGGTAACAATGAAGTACATATCCACCCCTATCTTCCACGCCGTATTTCCGTAGCTGAGGCATTAGCAATTCAATCACTACCTAAGGAATTTGAGCTTCCACCTAACATGACGCTAAGTAATATGTTTAAGACAGTTGGTAATGGCGTACCGTTTCTGGCAGCAAGAGGTATTGCTAGAACCATAATGGAATTCTTGATGGAGATTTCCTCATGAGATTAACCGCAAGCAATATCGTCAAGGCTATATTGAACCTTCCCAAGGATCAGTGGTTTGAATACATAAACGACAAAACAAGATCACAAGTAAGAGTGAAGTCATCTGCTGGGCCAGAAGGCCCAATCTACGTAGAAAGGAAAAATCCAACTAAGCAAGGAGGAATTGCATCTACAGCGACTTTGTCTTCATCCATGATATGGCGGATTGCCAATGCTTATACACCAAATGTTCCTATAAACTTTGATCGTGTTCTGGCTGGTAGCTACAACACACGCTCGTTGCTGGAAGCACTACTAGCACACACTCCTGAGTTCTACTGGTGTGTTCCTGGGCGTATTGAGCTAATCAACAATTCATCAGAGATTAAACGAGGGCATAAACACATTGTGTGGATACCAGATCGACCACACAAAAATGGTTTGCTTGTTGAAAGCAAGACGGGCACAGAACAAGCCATTTCAGAAATACCAACACAGATCATTGTTTATGACTCTTTGGCAATCACGGAACAACTCGTTCCTGCTGAAATAGATAACCCAAGTTGCCACCTATCAGGCGACGAAGACCGCATAAGAAATATGATATTTCAGGCTGCGAATTGAAAGCTGTGAGCCAGGACAAACAGAAATGCTTTTAATTCAAAACCAGCACTGGTAACTGCATGAAT